>CAYSGV010000010.1:0-22980 GCA_964430685.1 uncultured Gammaproteobacteria bacterium | reverse complement strand
TGTGTATTGATCGAGTATAAAGGTGGCACCACGTTGGTGAAGAAGGTTGATTATGTGCAAGTAAATGCAACTGATACATTCATCCAACTTGCGGATCCAGCTTTTGATGCCGCGACGTTTGAGATATGGGGTGCATTATTAAATGGTGCCAAATTGTATATGCCCGGAAATAAAATGGAGTTAATCAGTGATGCTGATTTATTTAGTCACGCAATAACGAATTATAAAATTACCATACTATTTATTACCACAGCTTTATTTAACCAATTAATTTTGACCAACGAAGGAATGTTTAAAGAAATTAAATATTTATTTGTTGGCGGAGAATCCTTAAATGGCAAGATGGTTTTGAACTTATTGAAATCCAAAAATGGACCGGAACATATCGCTAATATATATGGCCCAACGGAAAATACAACTTTCAGCAGTATATATGATATCAACATTGAAACGATTATACATCATGATACTGTGCCAATTGGCAAGCCGTTAGCAAACAGAAAAGTATATGTGCTGGATAAGAATTTACAGCCTTTACCCATCGGCGCGGTCGGAGAATTATATGTTGGTGGTGCTGGCCTAGGACGTGGTTATTTAAATAAACCAGAATTAACGAATACTAAATTTATAGCCAATCCATTCCAAAGTAAAGCAGAGAAAAGACAGCATATAAATGAGAAAGTATATCAAACTGGCGATTTAGTTCGATGGATATCGAATGGAAACTTAGAGTTTATTGGACGAAATGATTTTCAGGTGAAGATAAGAGGATATCGAGTAGAACTTAATGAGATAGAGAACATTTTATCGTCCTATCCTGGTATCAAGCAGAGTGTAGTACTGTTGAAAACGCGGAAGACAAATGATGGTGAAATTAACGAGGGTAAATATTTGGTAGGATACTATTTTGCACAGATGCAGTTAGATGAAGTCGCAGTCATAGATTATTTGAAAACAAAATTGCCTAGCTACATGATTCCATTGATTTTGATATACATGGAAATGATGCCTTTAACTTCGAATGGTAAATTAGATAGACAGGCATTACCTGAACCACAATTTAGCACGTCTGAATGCTATATTGCACCACGTAATGAATTAGAATATCAAATTGGTCAAATATGGGCAGATGTATTGGGGTTAGATGCAGCGCAAATTGGTATCTACGACGATTTTTTCCAGCTTGGTGGCAACAGTATTCTCGTGGTTAAATTAGTGAGTAAACTGAATCATTTCTATCAAGCACAGTTAAAAGTAGCGGATATATATATCTATAGCACGATCCATACAATATTATCTAGAATTACGCAAACGAAGAAGAATTATCGACCGGTTATAAAATTAAATACTACCGAAGATAAACCAAATTTGTTTATGATACATCCTGGTATGTCTGGCTGTGAAGTATATATTTCATTAGCGAATTCATTAGCTGATAAATATAGCTGCTATGGTATTGATTCATGTAATCTTCATCAGCAACAAAAAATAGATAATATGTCTGAATTAGCAAATTATTATTTATCACAGATAGATGAAGTTATGCAACTAACCAAACAAAAATCCTATAATTTATTAGGGTGGTCTTTGGGGGGTAATATTTCTCTGGAAATCGCAGCAATTTTAGAGAAAAGAAAAAATGTACCAATAAAAATCTATCTGTTAGATACGTTGCTTTGTGATGATACAGTAGTTTCCCTAAAAAATATCGATAAACAAAAGATATATTATAAAGAGCAAGCCTGCTTGAAAGGATATGAACAATCTTATATAGAAAAAGTATTGGCAAATATAGATACGGAAAGTAAACTTGTTGAGCAGGGAATATCTTCAAAGCTAGCTGCCAGTGAAATAATATTATTCAAAGCAATGCAAAAAGTAGATAGCTCTAATAATTTTGATGGTGACAAGCTTAATGAATATGTAATTAACCTGACGTATAATAATTTAGAAAAAGTAATAGAAAATAAATCGCTGCTTAAATTGATAAGAGTAAATGAGGCACATCATGGTACAATATTAGACCAAGAGGAATTGTTGCTTACCGTCATTGATGATACTTTAAAATAGGATACATACGTAAGTATTTTAAAGTGTATTCTCTGTGTCGATAATTGATACTAAATAGTCGGCAAGCTTTGCAATAGTTGGATATGACCAAAGTATAGTTGCTTCTAAATCACATTTAAATTTTTCGGACAAAAAGTCTGCTAATTCGGCTGCCGTAATAGAATCCATGCCTAAGCGAGCAAATACAATATCATTACTTATAGGGGCTTGTCCATATTTATCCTTAAACCAATTATTTATAATGTTGGTAATTCTATTTTCATTTAGAGAATTTACTCCGACCTTAGATATAAATATTGATTCAGATATATCAGTTTGTGGTAAATTAATAGATTGTTTTGTTTTGGGAAATAATAAACTATCCACTTGAGTGATTTCCCCATGCGCAAATGGTTTGTAGTAACCAAAATATTTATCGTATGAATCACTAATTTCAATAAGTGTTTCAGGACCAAATGTATTTGATTCATAAGAGGTCCAGAACTCACAAGTTGCAATAGCATCTTCAAAGTTTTCTTCTAAGCAACGGAGTGTTGGCGATTGTTGTTGTTTGTATTTTGTTTGAGAAATGTATTGTTGCCCAGCAGCGAGCACAACAGCATTATGTATAACGTTACCAATATGAAAAAATATACTATTGTGTTTATCGTTGGCTATATTGGTTAGTTTTTCATGCCAATGGTTACCTAATCCCGCAATACGTTTGCTGATTTTCTCATTCTGTAATACTGTTTTTATGAAATATAGAATATTTTCTGGATGATGATAAAAGCTAGAACCAATATGAGGGAGTAAAGTTTCAGTTGGTCCTTCAAAAACCCTTAATACCCTGGCATCTCTTAATAATTGTGGAATAAGATTTGATTCAATATATCCACGTCCACCAACCATTTGTGAACAATAATCTAGGATCTGCCAAAGATTTTCTGTTCCAGCGATTTTGCATATTGAATAAATCTCATCTGGGATTTTATGGCCATTATCTAATTGTACTGCACTGATGTTCACTAATTGGTCTACTGCTTCAGCCTTAATGATTGAATCGGCAATCTTATTTTGTATGATTGGCATTTCAATGAGTTTACTGGCAGCAATCAGCCGTTGTTTGGTATAGGTGACCATAATTTGTATTGCACGTTTCATTGCGCCAATAGTACTGGCCGCGATGTATAAGCGTGTATGCATCATTGCGCGTTGAGCGATAGCTAGTCCTTCGTCAAGATCACCCAAACACATAGAATTATCAACAATGACATCGTTTAGGTACACAGTATTTTGTACCATTGAGCGAAGCCCCATTGTCAAATGTTCTCCACCAATTGTTATACCAGGTGTATCGGAGGGAATAATAAATCCTGAGATTCCTAATGGTGTACCATTTTCAGCTTTGCGCAAGGCAAATACTAATAGATAACCTGCCCAGCCTGCATTGCCTATCCATATTTTTTCGCCTTTAATTTTCCATTGATTATGGTTAATTGGGACAGCAATAGTCTGTAAGCCACGAATATCTGAACCAGCAGCAGGTTCAGTTAATGCGAAGGCACCTAGAAGCCGGCCTGTTGCAGAATGACGCAACCATTGATCGTCATTTTGCTTGCAGTGTTGCAGAGGAAAGTTAATCAAGGCATTTTGCAATGTCAAAAAATTAGCTAGGCTTAAATCAATTGCGCCGGCTTGTTTAATTACCGATAAAGCATCATTGACTGTTAATTCTAAACCACCATATTCACGTTTGCATTCTAGTCCTAATAATCCTTTGTTACCTAGCTCTAAAACTAAATAAGGCGACATCATGCGTCGAGAATCCATGAGCGATAAATTAACATTTTTTTCAGTAAATGACCGTAACCAAGTGCATAATTGTTGAGCGGTAGTTGCTGAAACAGAGTCGGCAGTTCTTATTTGCTCTTCTACTAATGTATTCATATTGCTGATGATATTTAAAGCTTTTACTGTTTTATTGATATACCAATCTTTGCATAATCGCCGTTGAATTTTTCCACTTGATGTTTTGGGAATGGTGTTTGGTGCTACAAAAATTATTTTTGCTAAAGCAATACCATGTTCAGTTGCGATTTGTTGAAATATCATTGCGCTCCAATCTTCATAATTAGCATTTTGAATGCAATCATGTTTGACTTCTTGCATGATAATTACTTCTTCACCCATTTCTCCTTCGACAGAAAAAGCGGCGCCACATCCTTTACGCAAAGTAGGACATGCATTTTGTACCGTATATTCAAGATCCTGAGGATAATGATTGAAGCCGCGAATGATGATTATTTCTTTTCGTCGTCCAGTTACATATAGTTCATTTTCCAAAAACGCACCTAAATCACCTGTTCTAAGAAACGGGCCAGAACCGGTAGTAGTGAATGCACCAAAAATATTTTCTGTTTCTTCTGGATTTTGCCAAAAGCCTTTCGCAACATTTTCTCCTTGTACCCAAATTTCGCCAACAGTACCTTCAGACAATGGGTTAGCTGTTTCAGGATCAACGATTAATACGATTTGTGATTGTTGAACAGATCCTGAACTAACAAGCTGCCGTGTATTTGATGAAGATATTAAATGATGGGGAATAAGACTTAATTTACCATTTTTGCCAAGGGTTTCAGCATCTACGTATATAATATTGGCGCCATGTGTATTAGTCGCTGCCGTAACAACTAAAGTTGCTTCTGCTAATCCATAGGCTGGACGAAACATTTTTGCTTTAAAACCATAAGTTGCAAAAGCTTGGCTAAATTGATCAATTGTTTGCGATCGTATCGGTTCTGCAGCATTTATCATGGTTTCTAAACAAGATAAATCAAGATTATCAACTTCAGTATTTTGTAAACGTGTTCTACACAAATCGAATATAAAATTAGGCGCCATAGAGACGGTCGCTTTATAATGACTGATTAATTTAAGCCATTCTATGGGATTTTTAATAATAGAGAATGGGTTCATCAGAATGCACGTGGCGCCTGCATAGGCAACTTGAAGAATATTGCCTATCAATCCAAGATCATGGTAATGTGGCAACCAGCAAACAACTATAGACTGCTTCTTAATATTGAAAGCGCTATGCACTGTTTTAGCATTATCAATTAAATTTTGATGTGTGATGACAACGCCTTTAGGGTCACCTGTAGAGCCTGATGTATATTGTAAAAACGCTAGAGCATTTTTATCAATCTTTGGCCATTTTACATTTTCTATCTTAGTGTTAACTGTATCTGTTTCGATTATTGATAATGCCTTTGGAAAGCTATCTTCTGGCCAAGCAGACATGGTTAAACTTTCTGATGCAATGGTAAGTATTGCTTGAGCATCTGAATTTTTGACTATGGCATGAAGCCTATTCCAGCTATTGCGATTCGGTTTGGTGATATGTACGGGAATGGGGATCACAGCTGCTTTTAGGCAACCAAAAAATGCTAAGATAAAATCTATGCCGGATGGGTACATCAGTAATACTTTTTTGCCGGTGAGTTTTTTAGCTATTAAATATTTACCAATTTCACAAGACTGCAAATATAGTTCAGAGTAGGTTATGGATGCTTGCTTGCTAGCCGATGAACTATGATAAATAAAGGCGGTTTTATCTGACAGTTTTTTAACCTGTTTTTCAAGAACAGAGATGAAATTACTCATAATTTCCTCCTTTCTAATAACCTCTATATTCCGAATCTGAAATTATCAATATAATAATCATAGACTATAGTGAATCATACGGTTATACGTATAAATACGTATATAATGTAAGAACGAGAGGTCAAGTATCAGATTGCAAGTTCTCACTCCAAAAGTATGAAGAACTGCAAGCTGATACTTGACACTTCATCTTTTTTTGATGGCGCTCATCGTTTACCTTTTGACGTTAGCTGAAGCAAATTTGCGAGCAGCTGATTTTATAGGTGGGCTGGGTTGTGTTGCAGGTTGTGGTTTATCAGCAACAGGTGAAGCACGAAACTTCCCTATGGCGCCAGCAGCAGCTGCTAGCGATACAGCTGATGATCGTGGTGGTGGCGGTGGTTGGATTGGCGGGTTTAACGCCCCGGCATTTTTATTTTCATCTAGAATTAATTGTTGCAGTGATGTTTCAATATTATTATTTTTTTTCAATTTGCCCTCTTTTGTTCCACTCATCGCTATAAAACCAGCATAGGGTACTTGTTCTAGGCTTTCTTGGACTTTTGTTTCCACAAATTCATAGATATGCTTGCTGCTATAAGCAGAAACTTCTGGCACGATGACACCAGGGTGAGCAGACAATAGATTAGGATCCATACAAAGCAATTTAGCATCGGGTTTAGCCGTAACCAATTTACTATGTGCATCATTCTTAAATATTTGGTGTGCGGCAGCGATTACGGTTACATGAAATAATCTTGGATCAATTTTGTGCGAAACGGGATCATAACCATTTATTTTAAATTGTGGTTGTCCTGCACTTTGCGATTGTGGATTATGGACGACATCAGTGAAACAGCGGATGAATCCTTGTTCATGAGAATTTTGCATACCAATAAAACTAACGCTACATTCGTCACAAACAGTATTTGGATAAGAATACAAAATTAGATTTGCTGAGTAGATGACATATGTTCCAGGCGCTAAATTTTTAACGTTCAAACATGATTGCAAATTTTGGCGCAGGCTAGCAAATATGCGCTGCAAATTACCTGGTTGCTTTAAAGCATGCAGATAAATTCGCTCACTATGAAATGTTTCAGTTGATTTTTGGACATCTTTTTTCATTACATGTTCAAGCTGGATAGGATTTGTAACTGTAGCTGCATCAATTTGTGCGCGCAATGCCTCATTGTCACAACTCAAGGACCCTATCAGGGTTAATAGAATATGCTTTGCTTCCACAGCCGTAGAAGCAACATCAATTTTAGGTTGTTTGCCGACAATTTCAGCACCACGTTGGCGATCTTCAGCCACCGAGCGGGTAAATTCGCCATCACCACTAAAAACTTTATCAGCTGCATCACGTGATAAAAGTAATGATGGATAATCCAAAACGATTGGAATGTTGACGTATACTATTTTGGCTGGTTTTTTTCTATTTTCGGCACCAGCCAGTTCAATGCCAACCACAAAACTAAGCATTGCTGCCACCACATTAGTTTTTTCAGTTTCTTTCTTAGCAGAATTAGCAACAATCAATTCATGCGTTCCGCGCGCAATTGAATACAATGTTTTAAATATGGGCCGAAGCGGTTGTTCGATAGGTACGCCAATTGATGGTTTATAAACGATATGATCACATTGATCTGTTGGGAACACTTTGATCAAAGCATCAATATCTTTTCTCGTTTGCGCTTGTTGTTTGGCAGTGGTAATTTCTTGGTTGAGTGCGTTATTTTTCTTTTTGTCCTGTTGTCTGGTTTTTTGAAATACCAAATCCACAGTTGGCTGTAGTTTGAGCCATATTTTTTGTTGTGCTAACGAATCATTTCGTTTTGCTGCATCATTATATTCGCGTACACTGTCAATCAGTGGACTATCAGCCAAATGCGCAATGACCGCTTTGAAAATCGAATCAATATCATAATTTAAATAGGTTTTCGTAAAAGAATCTTTAAAATTTAGCTTAAAAATATCGATTAGAAACCCAGGCTTGGTAATATCAATGTCTGGGAATTGGTAATCAATACTTTTTAAGATGGCACTCACTCGTTGTGGTTCTAAATTTAAATGTGCACAATTAAGCGCAGCGATTATTTCTTCAACCATATGGACACTAAAACGATTATAGAGTATATCGCCTAATAAACCCTCTGACAGGGTCATATATGTAAGCAACTGCTCCACATCAGCCAATACGTCAGCAGTATATTCCGCAGCGAGTGCACGGCGAATGCGTCGTATCTCCGGATAGAGAATATTAGGTTTTTCAGGTTGCACGGGACCATCGTAATCGTGGCCTTCATCGCCATCTTCAAACGTTGCCATACGTTCTTCATAAGCTGCCCATTGCGCTTCATATTCAGCTAACTGTTCATCATAAATTTTTTGTTGTAAACTATAATTGTCCGTTCCTTGTATATATTCGACTAAAGATTTACGCACTGCATTCTGTAGGGCTGCCTCCAATTTGCCAATTACTGTTAATTCATAGAGCTTGCGTGCATTTCGTTCATCAAGCTGCTCTAATAACATATCTGGTAATGGCAATTCATATCCTTTTAGTGTTTCGTCAAAAGAAATTTCTAGAATGGCCAAAATTTCTGCGATGCTTTCGTCTAATTCTGAGCTGGGAATTTGAATAATTCGCATTAAACGAGGAAACTCACTAAGTATTTTATCTTGGTAGTTGGACACAACTGCAGCATCAACAATATCAGCTGCACGTTGCTGAAAATATTTTCTTAAATATTTATAAAATGGCGTATAATCTAGTTCAAGTTGATACAATTTGCCCGCTAGTGCAAAATGTTTGGCAGCACGCGCAACATCGGCTGGTGTTTGACCTGCTGCATTCCGAAGACGATATCCTGAATATAAGTTTGTTAGATTTAAAAAGAAATCGACACGAGAAGCAATTCCTGTTTGCGCAGCAACATGGCAAGGTGTGTTTCCTGCAGCATCAGCTGATAAAATATCTCTACACCAATAATAATAATTAATGACTTCGGTAATATCTGCATGATCTTCACGTGCCATTAAGTAATGTATTGGTTTTTTACCATATGCATCTGGAACATCAAACACATGCTGAATGGTACGCAACTTCTCCCAAATTGATTCCGTCTTCCAAATTGCTTTAATATCTTTCGGTGGTGCATGCTGCATGAATAGATGAAATGGTGTTTGGCGCTCGCTGTTTACCACAGTAAAGTCAGCGCCATGACGCAGCAGCCACGCGATTGTATCAAGACTGGCTAAATTCTTAAGGCGATACATCAGGGCGTGCAATGCGGTATCCCCCCTGGCATTAGCCACGTTAATATTGAATATTTCGATTTTCTTCTGTAATAAAGTTAATGCTTCATCAGTTTGATTGATAGCAATTTCAGCCAGAATGGTAACGAGCGCATCCGCAGCTTCTACCGGTATTGTCTTGACTTGTTGCAGAATGGCCAGGAATTCTCCCGTGTCCCATATCTCATCTTGTATATATTTCAGTAGATCAGTTATGGTTTTCATTTGCTGTCTCCCTACAAAGAAAAAGCATATTATAGGGGTTATTAGACATAGATGAAATGCTTTTTAGCTGTGCTAGACAAATGTTTCACATCTCGTTCTATTATTATTTACTTAAGTTTTATATGTTAAGCTATTAAACAGATGGTGAAATGAGTTAACAAGCTGTAAAAAACTCATTCTTATTTGAAGTATGATTTACCTCACCTCGTAATCAATGAATCATTGAAAATAGAATATTTATTCTCTGCGAGGGAAAACTTTAAGATGTTTTTGAACTCTAATAATAGTAGGAGGTATGATCCATGAAAAATCTAATGAGGTTACTGTTCTTTTTATTATTATGCACCAAAAACGCATTCGCTGTCGTACCACCACCTCCGCCTAGTGATTCAATTGTTGCCTATCAAGTAGCTAATGTAAGAAATATTACTGTTGATAAAGTGCATGAAGAACAAACTTGGTTAGGTCAAGCGGCTGTGAATACCCCAGTATGCATTGCAAGCAATCAACCTTCTGGGCCATGTAATGTGATTGTTCACACACATTCTCTATTTACTTGAATAGTCCTTTCACAGGATCATCTTCAGCTGACATTTATGTTATGGGAAAAGATAATATTGGCTTACCATTAGTTCTTGCAACTTATCAATTACAAGTTTCGATAGATGCCTCAGGATTTTTTGTTGCACCACAAACTTTTTCAACCATTATCAATGATGCAATAAAACTACCTGGAACAGGTTCGGGTAGTATTCCTATTAACGGATTTGCCTATTTACTGCTACCTTCAGGTTTTTATCCGGATGGTACTGCAATTATAGTTGATGCATTTGGAACGCCGTTATTTAAATTGGTATTGAAATTTTAAATTAAAGATGACTAAAAATATTAATATTTTATGTTATTACCAATGATTTTGCTGTTATGTTGTTACCCATCAATCTACTTTCATGATTCAACTAAACCTTAATATAAACTTAATTTTAATGCTACTTTAGAGATGAAATGCAAAAATATTTCTAATAATTTACATATAATCAATATATTAGCGTGAAAGACGTGCTACGCTTATTCTATGAGCAGATGATATTCATACTGCTGTGTAAAGCTTAACTAAATATGAATTGTGCAAGACAAGAACTAGTTAATAATCTTGATAATCCATATTGATAGTTAAATTTAATAATTAAAGTACATGTTATGAAGATAAGAGAGGTATATTATGAGCGCGCAACATATTAATCGCAAACGCTCTCAATGGGTGTTTACGTTCATCTCCCTTTTAACGACCACAACTGCATTCGCGAATACGATTACAGTGACAAACAATTCCGCATCAGGTTCTGGTAGTTTAAGTAATGCTGTTGCAACCGCAAATGCAGATACGAATGCAGATACAATTGTATTTAACGCTGGCGTTAACAGCATAGCATTGCCAGGTACTTTGGTTATTACCCATCCAGTGACCATTGATGGTACGTCCACGACAGCGCCTGGTGGCAAAGTTTCTATCACTGGATTTGGCTTCGATGTTAAACCAACGGCAAATGGTACAACGCTTACGAATCTTTCTATTTCCACTAATTATACAAACGGAGTAGGTGTCTTAGTGGAAGGTTCGAGTGACTTTATTACCAATGATGTCATCTCTGGCAGCTTGAAAGGTGTGGATGAAACGGGCGGTTCTAATACCTATACAGGTGATTATATTGGTACAGATGTTACAGGTACGACAGCTGTGAGCAATGGATATGGCCTTTATTTGGAAGGCAGTGGCCATGACAAAATCACTGGCAATGTCATATCAGGTAATCATACCGATTATAATGCTGCTCCAATTTTACATGATCCGAATGATAATGGTTTTCAAATCTGGGGAGCTGGTATTTGGATTAACAGTTCCACTGCTGGCTATAATACAATTAGCAATAATAAATTTGGTACGGATGTAAGCGGTACATCAATTATTGAAAATGGCTCTGGTGTACTATCATTTGCAGGAAATAACCAGCTTACACAAAATCAATTGACAGGTTATCACGTCACCTTGGACGATCCGAACAATCCAATTTTTGGTAGAGGATTTATTATGATGCCTGGGGCAGATTCAAATATGATTTCAAACAATTTAATTGGTGCTTACAAGAAAGCCACTGGGCAATATGTACAAATTGCATCTCGAGCTGACGATATCGATCTAAAAAGTAATTCCAATACAGTCCAAAAGAATATTTTTCTTGGCACACGTGCTGGTGTCGCCATAGCGGGTTATGCTGGGTCAACCGCAAATAATAACAACATTATCCAATATAACTTAATGGGCATTGATCCGAATGGAGTCACTTATGGAGCTGCTTATGGGGCGCTTGTAAATGGAGGCACAGGAAACAAAATTTTATATAATAATATATTTACTAACAATGCTACGATTTTTGGCGGTTCTATCGTGGTATTTGCCAACAATTCAGTTGTTCAAGGAAATGTGACTGCAGGCGGTGAAAAGGGAATTGGAATATTATTTGGTAACAACAATGTAATCACCGGGAATATAATATACAATACTGTAGGTGCTGATACAGCTGATAATGGAGATGTCTGGACTTATAATATATTTTCAGGGAATGCTCTGGCAATCAATGACCATGGCGCGAATGCAACATATAGTTACAACGTATTCATTAATCCTGTATATGTTCCATACGAGCAGCCATTTTTTACCCATTTGCCACAAGCAGATGTATTCACTGTCCATTCCAGTTCTACAGTAATCTCCAATAATGTATTTACTGGAGCAGGCGCAAGTCCAAATATGGGTCCTGCAATCCTTGCCACCAGTCTCAATGGGGATAAGGCTACAGGGTTGAGTATCAACAATAATTTATTTACTAATTATCCTGTGAGTGTATCATTTGATAGTGGACATAGCGCTTCGTTGAATAACAATGCAATTGTCGGCCTCGGCAAAAATTCTTCGAACATTAGTTATGGTGTTCAAACAACTGGGACAGGCAATACGGTGACATTGAATAATTCAAGCATTAGCAATGAAACTTATGGGTTCTATGGTGATTCGTCGAATAATACATTTAGCCTCAGTAATGATGCGTTTCAAAATAACTTTTACGGTATATTTGATACATCATCTGCTCATAATTTTAACCTGAAAAATGACAGCTTTAAAGGGAATACATACAATACAAACTAGTTTGTGCAAATGTCTCTTAACCAGAGGGTGCTCTAATGAGCATCCTCTTTTTTTATAAATTGTATAGTTGTCCCAGATTACATGTGGTATCGGAACGAGTCAGATTGTTTTTAGCAATGGCAAGTAACATAAAGCAATTTAGACTGATTTTAAACATGTTATTAATACACTTAAGTCATCTTTGATATATACTCCTCAAGCATCCGATTGTTGTGAAATGTTGCAAAATGAATTTGACTCCATAGTTTCATGCATATCTCTTTTGAAAATCTGGCTGCTTTTTGATACACAAAAGAAGGATTCTCTTTTATGGATATTTCAAAGAGGGTCTAAAAACCTCCAAATTCGCAATTTTACCCCCTGTCGGCATTTTATTGATTTTACATACTTTTTTCATATAAAGTTTAAATTCTTGTCTATACTTTAATTATGAGCAAAGGAAAATCATCTGATGGATTATTCAGCTAGCTCCTCAAAAGATCTAACTGAACCCTCAGTCGCGTGAAACAAGCGCATTGCACAAAAGGATTAAGTTAAAAGTTTCCCATTGTTTTTCGAAATTGGTGATATATGGATTTGATGTTTTGTGTAATCAACCATTTTAAATCACATTTATTACAGCTTAGCTCTGATTAAATCTGATTTCACAGCCAATCCGCAAAACATTGGACATTGTCGATATTTATCAATAAATAAACATCGATTACATTGGAGAAGTGACATGAACAAACAGAAAATTCAAGAACTTTGTAAACAAGCTTTACTAACTATTTTCAGTGTTATTTCATTTGGGTTTGCCAGTTCAGTATGGGCAAATACCTATCAGGTTACAAACACAAATGATTGTGTAGCCGGTACAACCTCAGGGTCTTGTCCAACAGGGTTTGCGCCTGCACCAGGCTCGTTAAGAGCTGCAATCATTGCTGCTAATAATAATCCCGGACCAGATGTAATTTCATTTTTCATACCAGGCTGTGGACCCAATTCAAATACCAATAATGTATGTACTATAAATGTATCACCCGGTGGATTCCCTCACATTACCGACACAATTACCATTAATGGTTCAATGCCGGAAAACAGAGCAAATATTCCTGGCTCGATTAAAACGCCTAATGTTTTCGCAACAGAACGACCTGGCATTGAGTTGAATGGTACAAATGCAGGCGCTACTATTGATGGCCTTGATTTGTTTAATAGTAATGGTCACCTTATCAAAGGATTAATTATCAATCGATTCAGTGCAGCCAGCGAAGTTGCAATATTTGGTTTGAATATTTCGAACACTACTATACAGGGAAACTATATAGGCACTGATGCGACCGGTACGATAGCTATGCCAAATCGACTTGGCATAGTGTTAAATACTGGTAACAGTACTGGCACAAATATAACCATAGGCGGCCTAGATACCAATCAAAGAAATGTGGTTGCTGCTAGCATTAGTACAGGAATAGATCTTTTTAATAGTAGTAATAGTAACATTCTGGGGAATTTTGTTGGTACAGATATTTATGGAATAGCTTCTCTAGGAAATGGTCTAGAAGGTATCGATATTCGTACTAACGGCGGCTTTAATATCACTTCTCAAAATAATCGTATTGAGTACAATTTAGTACTAAATGATAAAACTCGTTCTGGCATAAGGCTTTTAGGGAGAAAATTTTTAAATAGTAGTTGCCAGGTTACCACAGACGATCCGGTACTCAATACTGTAATTGTTAACAATATCGTTGGCCTAAATTTAGCAGGATCGCCTGCACCTAATTTCCAGGGTGGGCTTATTTTGAACGACGATGCACAGAAAAGCAGTATTGGGTTTGATCTGGTGAATAAGCTGATTGTACCTATGCCAAATACTTTTGCAGCAAATCGTGATGGCGGTATTATGGTCATTTCATCGGCACCGACACCATGCCCTTCTGTCCCAACAGATCCTAAAGGACATGCAATGCTTTATAATACAATATTTAGTAATTCTACTATAGGTATTGATTTAACTCCTGTTAAAAATAACGCGAGTAACTTTAATGGAGATGGTGTGACATTTAACCATCCGCCCGGTACTAGTGGTCCAAATAATTTACAAAATTATCCAGTGTTAGATCCTGTAAGTAGCTTTGCAAACCCTGCATTAGTACAAGTGGAAGGAGATTTAGATAGTGCGCCTAATAGCAATTATTTAATTCAGGTATTTTCCAATAACACTGCCGTTTGTATGCAACTGCATACAACACCACCAGCTGGTTATCAACCGTCTCCTGGATGCACAGTAGACTCAGGATTTACAACCGCATTTTTATCTGGCCAAGGTCATGTGTTAATTGGTGAGGTCAATGTAGCAACCGATGCAAATGGCCATGTACATTTTAGATTTCCAGCAAAACTTAATCGACCTATTGGTACTATCATCACGGCTACCGCTACTTTATTACAAACTATGCCTGATGGATCATTACAACCATCAGATACTTCTGAATTTAGCCAAGCAATTGATGTAAATCAAAAGGGAAGTGCAAACGCATACATGCATGCTAATGGTGCGGCTGGCGGTGATAATGGTTTTGGCACAGAAGCAGGTGTGCTAGATGATGACTTGATTGATTTTTAGCAAGTACCTATCGTTTACCGGACGAATTGCCATCGTCCGGTAATTTTATTTTGCCAGTATTTAAAACCAAGCAACGGTTTAAACCCGTACTGATAACGATATTTGATTGCAGGCAGGTTGATTCTCTTGCTCGCTTATTGTAACTGGCTGTATGGGTATCGTCTGTTGCTTTTGTATATGAAGTGCAATCTGATTACTTAATTTGTGTGTAATAGCATGCAAATTCACTAATCGCTGTGCTTCATCGGGATGGCAAATTTCACTCATCATCTTGCTGATGTCCGAATTTTTGAATTTAATCGTTTCATGTATAAATGCTTCAGTTAATTGCTGTTGTTGAAAATGCACAGCACTTGCAAAATCGTGTCCTTCCCCGGTTTTTTTTTCGAGAATTGAAGCTAAAGCAATGTAACCACCAAAAATAGAAAAGAGAACGAATCCAAGACCAAAAATGTCGCTTTCGGGACTGTTCGTTCTCTTGCAATCGGAAAGCATTTGCCATGGCAAAAAGCATGGTGATCCACAAGCCGGTGCAGGATGATTGTGGGAGCGAGCAAAATCAAAATCAATTAAATAGATACGTTTGTTCTGGATATCTATCATAAAGTTTTCTGGCTTAATATCACCATGAATATAGCCAAAAGCATGTAGGCGCACGACTTCATTTACTGCGGATAGTGCAAGTTGCATGCGTGTGACGTTATCCAGTTGTTCCATATAGCCTTTTTCAATAAAATCAAATAAATTCATTCCAGGAAGGTAGTCCATAATGACCAGCAATTTATCTGGTTTGGTCATTCGATAGTGGGTTGTGGGGTACATCAATTGGGTGATCTTGCCCGTTTGCTCTAGGCGCTCTGGGGTTAAGCTTTTATTAGTGCGCACAGATTTAATAAATTTTCGAACGGGTATGCTTTTTACCGTATTCATTTGCCATAAATATAAAGTATCGCTCATCGATAATTTGCCAAATACGCCAGCTAATTCACTTCGTTTTGGATGACGTTTTTTATTAAAATAATGCACAATTCCATTTTTTTCTTCAAATCGAAGCAGTGCACAGCCATAACTTGATGGTCGTTGCTGCGACCTAGGTTGCATAGAGTTTAATTTGTTTAATTTATCTTGTGCTGATTCGTTACGGCGAATGTCGCTTTCGATTTCATACTGCTTATCTATTTGTTGAACTACAATTGGTATGGATTTTGGCTTATTTGAATGCGCTGTTTGATGTGCGACACGTTTTTGTTTGGTCGGAGATTGGACTAATGCCCGCTTAAGTAAAACTTCTGATTTAGAGCGATTCATAAAGGGTTCTCTTAATTTATTGTTTTGTTATTGTTGACCCTCCGTTGGCTATATCCATTTCTGTTATCCCAGCATTTTTTATTGTATAACAGAAATATTAAGGAAAGCTTAAGGAAACGAATATTTTGTAGAATGTAGATAAAGATATACAATATCTAGTGATATGGTTCAGCTACCAAATGATTTACAAAAACAAAATTTTTATGATGCCTTACTGAAAATGCATTCGGTGCCTGGCTGGGAAGTATTTGAAGAGGGCGGATTACTCGCGCTCAAATCACCAGCACGCCTTCCGTTTGTCAATATGGTCTGGGGTGAAGCGTCGCCTGAAAATACTAAAAAAATGAGGTCATTTTTTGCTCAGCAGTCGTTTTCCTGGTATTTAACGCAAGCGCAAAGTGATGCGCATCTTTTACAGTCGGGTTTTAAAGAACCAGAACCAGCTCCTGAAATGGTACTGAATCTAAATACCTATGCATTTATACAGCCTTCGCCTGAAATTAGTATTATTAGAGTGACGAGTGATAATGATTTTTATCTGTGGTCAAAGATTGCATCCGAAACATTCCAATGCCAGCCAGAAGTTATAATTGAATTTTTTCAACCGCTGATCAAACTTGCTGGTGATATACCTTATTTGGCATTTTACGAAAATGAACCGGCTGCTACATCACTTTTATTTTATGATAACCAAATTGCTGGCATCTATGCCATGAGCACGAGAGAAAAATTTCGTCGAAAAGGCTTAGGCTGGGCTGTTGCCCAAGCCTGCATTCAAACAGCAAACGATATTGGGATTCCCTATGCCGTTGTTTATGCGTCGAAACAAGGAAAATTGCTCTATGAGAAAATGGGCTTTAAAACCGTGCAAATATTGCGGGAATATTTTTTTGAACCGCCAAATATTGGTTAAGTTGGCATCAGTTTAAATGCTAATCAATATATGGAATTGCAAGATGCCTATTTTAAAACATGGCTTTCTTTAGAATCTAGAACTAATCTATTTGCAGTGACTGCAATCATCTATATCGTTAAATTGGTCAAGACCATTACCGTATTTATACGGATGGCTATTGTTCACTGTATATTCTATTATGCAACAGGGATAAAATGAAAATTCAATATTGCATGAAATATATTTGGGAGAACAATTATGAATAAAACAAAAGAAACTAGCGATCAGGGTCAATCTGCTACTAAAGATAATCAATATGGTGCAAAAAAAGTATGGGGCGGGCATTTGTATGGTTGGATAGATCAGAAAGACCAAAATCCATTAAATAAAACGAGCGCGGTGCCTAAACAAGAACCTGATTCAATGAATAAAGATGCATCTAATATACCTAACAATGTTTTGGCTCAAAATAAAAAATAAGACAACGCAGGGGCCAAGTAGCAGATTGCAAGTTATAATTCCTACCATTAAGTATGAATAACTTGTATTTTGATACTTGATACCTTGTTCCTACATATTTAACTCATTAAGGTCTATGTGCCATAGATGCCAATGTTTTTTGATCACACCCGTAGACCTCCCTTTATAAATACTTGGTATAATTCAATAAGCTAACGTAATAACCGGTAGCAGTTGCAAATATCCGGTTAAATGCCAGCATTGGCCTATAATTAGTCGATTGGTCTCGCTTAGCAAGGATGAACTCTGTGACAAATAAAAGGATAAATCTTGCACTGCAGGGTGGGGGTGCGCATGGCGCATTTACCTGGGGTGTGTTGGATAAATTTTTAGAAAGTAATCTGTTCACGATTGAAGCGATATCGGCCACAAGTGCTGGTAGCGTGAATGCGGTGATGCTCACTCAAGGTTTGCTCAATGGTGGCAATGATGGCGCACGTCAGATGCTCTATGATTTTTGGCATGCCATCAGTAAGTACGCTGAATTATTTCATAATATTCCCATTGATTTCATATGCAACCCGTTTTTAAAAACGCCAATCAGCTATTTAATGTTTAACTCAATCATAAATATGGTTTCTCCTTATCAATTTAATCCTTATAATTATCAACCGTTGCGAGAAGTGCTTGAAAAATTTGTCGATATGGAGAAAATTAGACAACAAAATTTACTCAAATTATTTATTTGCGCAACTAATATTCGAAACGGAAAAATTAAAATTTTTAATAACGAAGAATTATCTTATGAAGCTGTTTTGGCATCAACGTGTATGCCAAAATTTTTTCAGGCAGTTGAAATTGACAATGAGTATTATTGGGATGGTGGTTATTTAGGTAATCCCGCAATATTCCCACTAATTTATAATACTAATGTCAGTGATGTCATCATTGTGCAAACCATTACAGTGAATCGAGAAATCATCCCTAAAACGGTTAATGAAATCGATACCCGTTTAAGAGAAATATCATTTAACTCTTCTTTAATGAGAGAAATGCGTGCGATTGCCTTTGTTACCAAGCTTATTGAAAATGATATGATTAAGGATGAATATAAAACACAATTGAAAAAAATGTATATGCATTGTATCCGTGCCGATCAGAGATTAGCGGAATTTACATTGGCGAGTGTATACAGCCCTGATTGGGATTTTTTACTGCAATTACATCAATTAGGTAGAGAAGTCGCAACCAACTGGCTAAACATGCATTATGACTCGATTGCTAAGGCTACAACTGTTAATTTTGATGATTGGCTTTAGACGCAAAGGGTCAAGTATCAGATTGCAAGTTTTAACTTCGATCATTAAGTATGAAGAACTTGCAATCTGATACTTGACCCCTTGCACATCTGATGACAACACTATTCTAAATAATATTTTTATAGCGTATTCAATTAAATTTCAAAGTGTTATCCATTCGTATTTTTACTTGTCAGTACTGTATACCCGTTAAGTACAACAATTTATATTCTACGTATTTCTACGGATTGTTAAATATTCATACATTCACTAATTTTTATGTGAATAGATCAAATGATAGTTAAAAAAGAGGAGTAAAATTATGTTTAGAGATCTAATAGGTGGTGTTCCAGGCGGGAATGTTGTTTCTGGCATTATCGGCGGATGTGGACAAGGCGGTGGATTACCGTTACCAACAAATCATCCATTGGGACCATTGCAGGATTTATTCGATCCTAGCCGAGCACAGCGTGAAAGAGAACAACGTGAACGTGCAGAACGAGAGAGTTTGGAGCGTCAGGCACGGGAGCACCAACGGCTTGAACGTGAAAGAGAAGAAAGAATGCAGCAAGAGCGAGCCCGTTTAGAAAGAGAACGGCAAGAGGCAATGCGTCGTGAACAAGAACGACAACTACGATTTCGACAAGAAGAAGCAGTGCGACAACGAGAACATGAAAGACAAATGCATGAACAGCAAGAACGTTTTGCACGTGAACAGCGAGCTGCAGAGCAAGCGGAAAATAGACGACGTGAAGAACGATTACGCGCAGATCAACAGAGACAACAAGCAGAGCAGCAAGAACAACAACAGCGAGAAGTTGCACAACAGCGTGCTGACCAAGCACGGCGCGCAGATGTTGCGGTAGAATTAAATGCACAACGACGTGAGCAACAAGCAGCACAGCTCGTTAATTCTACCGGTGGTGCAGTTGCACTATTGTTGCTAGGTATTGCATTGTATCGAAAAAATGCAGGTGAGCAATTTAGTCCGACTGAAATTTTAGGATTACTTATTTTAATGACTGCAATAGCGGTTATGGCCAGTCGCACAAGAACACAAATTCTCCAACTAACAAATACCGGTAGTCCGCATGCAGAACATGTTGCTGTTGTTCATGCCGAGGACATTGCACGTTTTCCTGAACGACGAGTCACTGAACACGCTGAAGGACTTAGACGTTTTGGAGTAAATCACTTCCGTGCAGAAGCCAATGTGTATCCAGTTGCAGCACGTATGAATTCTAATAGTTTATAATCGGGTAATCAGATATTGTGGGTTATTATAAATTGTCTCAATAAAAGACAATATGTAATTTCATATTTTTTAGAAACAGTCTATACAAAAATTATTAAATTCGAGTTTGTTTTCATTGAGAATTTTCCGCATTTATACGGATGATAATTGTATTCTTCTTTGTCTATATTTCTTGCTGTGGCCAAACAAGCTGATGCATTAGTTGGGGGTTGTTACGCATGTAAGTTTTCATTATAAATTTATCAGCAAGCAAGAATTAAGTTTAGAAAATTAATTTACTACGATTTCCAAAATATTGTTTTGATTATCAAGGTTTTATATTGAAGGGACGGAGGTAAGTATCAGCTTAGGAATTGCAATTGCAATCTGATACTCGCTTCACTGGTTGGCCGCAAAACATTAACATGAATAGAGCAATGATGAGACCATAAAGATAGTTATGCAACATTGGGCTCATCGCCGCATCTAAAAAGTTGCTTTTTGGATCGACAATGATGGCATTCAAAATCGGAAAGACTAAGCCATGCCATCGATAAATATAACTAATATTAATGGGGCTGCCCGGGCGAAAAATTTTTGTTTTTCCATGATGGTTCATTCTCTCTTTTGTGTAAAAGCAACATTTTTTCAGAATATTAAAAATTAAGCGTATTATGAGAAAATAAGCCAAATAAATAAATTATATGTAAAGTTTTATACCTCTTGAATGAGGTAAGGCAGCTGCAGACGCATTGCTCTGATCATTTATATCAAGTACCATGTTGCACTTAATCAACGAATTCGTAGAGCCTGTTTTTTATAAATCGAAATCTATTATGGATGATATAAATTTGCGAATAGCTATACCCAAGGAAATCACTGCGAATGAGCATCGAGTAGCTCTTGTCCCACAGCTGGTTACCGAACTTATTCAATTAGGTTGTACAGTGATATTAGAAAATGGAGCAGGTTCAGGTGCCTATTACGCGGATGCAGATTATCAAAATGTTCAATTTTATAAGGATGCGGCTAGCCTGTATCAACAGGCTGACATTGTTCTCAAAGTACAGCCACCCACTGAACAAGAAATTGCACTGTTGAAGAAAAATGCTGTCGTAGTTGGTTTTCTTTATCCTTATCGTTACCCTGAAAGGGTATTGGCATTACGCGACTTTTCAGTTACCAGTTTTGCTATAGAATATATTCCGCGTATTTCACGTGCTCAGGTGATGGATGCTTTATCATCGCAGTCCACCGTCAGTGGCTATAAGGCAGTGCTAATTGCTGCAAATATGTGTAGCCGCTTTTTTCCAATGCTCACAACAGCTGCTGGAACCATACGTCCAGCCAATGTATTAATCATCGGCGCAGGTGTCGCTGGGTTGCAGGCAATTGCAACCGCGCGGCGTCTTGGTGCAATCGTCAAGGCCTACGATATCCGAAGCAGTGCGAGAGAGCAGGTTGAATCGTTAGGAGCAAAAATGGTTAACATCGATGTTAAAGCAGATGCAGCTGATGGCTATGCAAGAGAGTTAACTGAGAACGAGCAACAAACACAACAAGCAATATTAGCTGATGCATTGGCTAAAGCCGATGTCGTGATCTGCACTGCATTGATTCCTGGTAAACCAGCACCCAAAATAATTAGCCGAGAGATGGTAGAATTAATGTCGCCTGGATCGGTTATTGTTGATATTGCGGCTGAAGCAGGTGGCAATTGCGAACTCACGCAAATGAATAAAACGATTAATTATCGTGATATATCTATTTGTGGGCCTATTAATTTACCAAGCATGCTACCACGTGATGCGAGCAATATGTATGCACGAAACCTCGTCAATTTTTTAAAATTAATGATTAGAGATGGCAATCTCAATATGGATTGGGATGATGCTATTCTTGCGCAATGTGTCTTAACGCATGCAGGTGTTATTAAACATCAAGCTACACTGGATTTTATAGAGACGACTTCAGTATAAACATAAGAGAAATAGTTGCAGGAAATAAAAACATGATGGAAGGGTTTATTATTTTTTTATATGTCTTTATGTTATCTGCTGTTACCGGCCATGAAATCATTAGCCGTGTACCAGTCATTTTACATACACCATTAATGTCCGGAACTAATTTTATTCATGGAATTATATTAATTGGTGCAATATTAGCTAGTGGCCAAGCCAGCACAACATTGGAGCAACTATTGGGATTTATTGCCGTACTGATTGCTACCATCAATGTGGTTGGCGGTTATGTAGTCACTAAACGAATGCTGGAAATGTTTAAATCTGAGAATAAGACACATGAATAATATAATTCAATTTGTTTATCTTGCTACGGCTTTCTTGCTTATTCTCGGTTTACGTAAGATGTGTATTCCAAAAACAGCTAAACAGGGAATTATATTAGCTGGTTATGGAATGTTCGTTGCCATTTTGATTAGCTTTTGGCTGCCATCTGTTCAAGGGTTGATGAATTATGGATTAATCATTTCAGCAATGATCATTGGTACCATAATAGCTTGGTATTCTGGTAAAAAGGTAATCATGATTCATATCCCACAAATGATTGCACTTTACAATGGCATGGGGGGAGGTGCGGCAAGCGCTATTGCAGCTATAGAATTACTGCGTTACCAAAATGTCCCGTTGACCCTACGAATATTAACTATTTTAGGCGCGGTTATTGGTACCTTATCCTTTAGCGTTAGTTTAATTGCATTCGCCAAATTACAAGATTTAATTAAACGTGCCA
>CAYSGV010000009.1:0-24311 GCA_964430685.1 uncultured Gammaproteobacteria bacterium | reverse complement strand
AACGACCTTGCACCAAAATATGACATTAATGTATTCAATGCATTCTTCTTGTTTCTCTATGTTCTAATAAGAAGTATTGGTGTTATTGTGGGCTATATATTATCTGGTATAGTCGCTTTACCCGTATTTGTAGTGGTTTCGCTTGTTGTTGATGCATTCAAATTTTGTGCTCAATGTTTTCGACATAATCCCGCTCCTAATAATGATGCAAGCGATCTTGAATTACGCGAGCAAACATTTTGGCAACGTCATGGTAAAAAAATAATTATAGCCGGGTTGTTGGGTGTATTACTCGTCGGCACAGCTGTTAGTATCGTCTTGCATTTTATTGGCTTATCACCAGTAGCGCTTATATTAGGTCACCTAAATTGGACCATTGGAAAAACATTGCTCACTTATTTGGGAGCACATTCGCTTATTGCAACGTTTGCAAGTGCAGGCTTTGGTTTAATCGCTACGGGACTTGTTTGTGCTTTTATTGCAGGCATAGTTAAATTAGGTTCCATTATTGTAAACTTATGTTCAAAACTTTGGAATTATTGCAAACGCAGACAACAGCACAATGACGGCATCGTATTAGAACCTTTAGTAGAACATGAAGCTGATCTCGAACATCGATTTGAACCTTTAGCAGAACATGATGCCGGTCATGAGCATCAGCTTGAACGGGCAGCAAATACACTACACATAAAAGTAAATTTTCATATTCCTTTCAAAGAATTAACACTAGGAAAAAAATTGGGTGAAGGTGGTTTCGGTGTCGTTTACAAAGGGACCTACGGACGCGAAGAAGTAGCCATTAAAATGCTTAATAGAAATGGCCAAAAATACTTAAAGAATTTTACTGATGAAGTATCTATTGCCGTCAAACTTAACCATCCACGTATTGTAAAGACCTACGGTGCGTCTCTAGAAGGGAATCGTTATGCCATGGTGATGGAATTCATGGCACATGGCAATTTATATAATGTTTTGCACAGCTCAGCTCCACTAAAGTGGAATCTTCGCTATCGCATAGCCATAGAAATTACAGCGGGTTTAATGTTCTTGCATGAGCGAAATGTCGTTCATGGTGATCTAAAAAGCCTGAATATTTTATTGGATGAAGGAGATCATGCCAAATTAAGTGATTTTGGCATATCCAAAGAAAAAGGTGGAAATGGTGTAGGCGCAACTTTGATTGGTCCGCATGGGGGTGGATCAACACGATGGATGGCACCTGAGGTATTTAAATCTAACTCAAACTCTATTAAAGCAGACGTCTACAGTTATGCCATTGTTTTATGGGAACTGTGCACACGTCGTTTACCACATGAGAAAGTTAATGATTATGAATTACCATCGCAAGTTATAAACGGCTTACGAGATACTATCCCTCGTGATACTCCACTCAAGATAGCAGAATCAATCGCTAAATGTTGGGTCGGCAGGGCTCAATGTCGTCCCGCACTCCGTGAAGTAATGCAAGAAATTGAACCAGAGTATAATCAACACTACAAGGGTCGTTTTTGATTAGCTGGAGATAGTGGGAAGGAAGTGGTCAAATATCATTTTGCAACATTTAGCCAAACGTATTGATTTGGAATATAAATTTAGTTATATTTTTTATATTTACATAAGGGTCATATGAATGCGAAGACCATTTGAGAGAAACATTGAAAATCCTAATCTAAGTAAATTATTTCGACAGGTTGCCCAAGGTGCATTTATTCCAACCATTCCATTTACGTTCATTGATGCAGCTAAGGCTGTTCCCGTGGTGAGCAAATTTTTCTCGAATTATATTGCTAAAACAAATACGCTCACTGAACCATTATTGTCATCTAATAAATACTCTAATCTTGTGCAACTGGTCCAAACCAATATGCCTAAAATCTCACTTGAACAAGTTGCAGATTTCTTACTCTCTTTAATTAAATTAAGAACGGCACTCCTTGCTTGTATTGTCACCTATCAATTATATAATGAGGAACCGAATGGATCCACTGTACGTAACCATTTGATTGGTCTTGCGGCAAGTTGCAGCATTGGTTTGATACTGAATCAATATTATATTCCTGATAGAGATAATGCATATTTACTCGGCGGCATTATCGCACTTACTTTAATAAACATTGGTAAAAATTTTGCAGATTTAGTTCATGTTATTTCTGATTTAGCGAAAGACATGCAACAACAGCATCAACCAGCAGGTCCTTAAGAAAGCTATGGTAATACGACATGCAAATCAACTAGCTTAAAATTCTTTTTCAATGACCCTCGATTTCACTTCCGCGCGGCTACATTAATTTCACAAAATTACAGAGGCTACTGAAGAATTTGCGCGCAATGTAATGTGATATTAGTTGACTCTTATCTATACAATATCTTATTCTTAGGTAAGAATTATACAATTTCAAATAAATGATAATTGTTCGATACAGGAGCAGCAATGGACTGGGCCGATAAACGCGAACGTACCGTACTCCCAATTGATGAAAAGCTTGCGCAAATTTTGGGGCTATTGAAGCAAAATAAGGTCGTCGTATGTGTGGCCGAAACGGGTGCTGGCAAAACAACACGTATAGGACAAGCTGCGCTCCTTGCAGATCCAAAATCACAAGTTATCTTAACCCAAACACGCCGTAATGCCATTCGCTGGAATGGCCAACGAATTGCAGCAGAATTAGGTTGTAACCCAGGTCAACTGGTTGGTTGGCGTTTGTTTGGTGAAAATCCTGTCATCTCAGAAGCTACGCGTTTACAATTGATGATTGATCAATCTCTTGTGCAACGAATTCGCCGGGAAAATGCTCTTCCAAAGGGATTGATTATTGTAGATGAAGCACATGAACGCTCTGTTTCTATTGACTTACTTCTAGGACTTATCAAAGAACACCTCCCTACTTCTCCTGATACACGTATACTCATTACATCAGCCACAATCGATGCAGAAAAATTTTCCGCATTTTTCTCGCAAGCACCAATCATCCATGTAAAAGGCTTTTGTCATCCTGTTTCAACAGAAGTATTTGAACTTGCGCATGCTGAGCATCACACAGAAGGCGCTGCACGTGCAGTATGTGATGTTATTCTGCCCCGGTTTTTGCAAAATCAGCTCACAGTACCCACACTTAAAGGTGATGGCCAGACTGTTATTACTAAAGGTTCCATCTTAATATTATTACCTGGAAAAGAAGACATTAAATCCGTACTGGATGAACTGAGTGCAAAGGTCCAAAAATACAAGGTTACAGAGCGTGTGCAACTGCTCTCTTGTCATGGTGAAAGTTTGCCAGAAGAGCAAGCGCTCGTACAACAGCCCGTTCCAGAAAATACACTCAGGATTGTGTGTGGCACTGAAGTTTTAAGAAGTTCTGTGACCATCACTGAGACAATTGGTGTTGTAGATTCATTGCAAATTAAACGCTTTATTACCAATGCAAACGGTGTCGGTGAACTCAGCAAAATCCCCGTTTCAAAAGCAGAAGCAGATCAAGCCAAAGGTCGGGCTGGTCGTACTGCTCCAGGTTTTTACATGCCAATTTCTTTTAATTCAGAATATAACCGACTTGAAGCATGGCCACAGCCAGCCATTCTCCGTGAGCCCATCATTAATTTGGCATTACAAGTTGCTGCAGTGGGTCGTTCAATTCGAAATTTTAAATTCATTGATGCGCCACCCTTAGACAAAGTTACAACAGCAATTGATCAACTGAAAGTACTCGGCGCTATTGCTGAAGATGAAACCATTACTGCAACGGGTGAAAGATTAGTGAATATTCCCCTTTCACCAGAATTAGCAAAAGTATTACTCACTGCTGGTGATCTGGATGTACTTGCTGAAGCAATCGTGGTCACAGCAGTATTGGAAATTGAAGGATTTTTTCACGGCAAGACACGTGAACAAACAATTGTGGTTGATGCGACAATTCTCGCCCAAATTTTACCGCTTACAGGATATACGATTGATAAATTACCGGAGTGGATTACGCCAAAGAATAATTATTGGGAAATTCATTGCACGCACCCTAATTTCCCCGAACGTAAAGAATCCAATTGGGTAGCAAAACTGATGCGCAAAGCTTGGGCAGGTAAAAGTCAGAACGATTTTGTTGCCATTGTCCGTGCCTATCGTGCTTTTCACTTAGAAGATCGAAAAGCTAAACAACGTCGCCATACAAATGATCTGCCGCAATGGTGTGCACTCAGAGGGCTAAACCTAAAACGCATTCGCCTTGCTGAAGAAAAGATGGATCAGATTTGTAAAAGTGGGATCTCATTGCCACCAGGAATTTGGTATCAACTTGGTACCGAACGCGAATTTAATGAAGAGAATTTAAGTAAATCACTGCTATCAGGTAAAATCGATAATATCGCTCGCCCACTGCCTGTAAGTCATATTGGTCCAAAACGGCGCGAATATTCTGGAAAGATGGGTATATTTAAGTTGGCTTTTGAATCAGCTTGCTCTGAAGACACACTAATGGTTTTGATCAGCGGTGTTACTAAGGTACCGATAAAAATAAGCAATAGAACAAATCACTGCTTGCTTGCTGTCTTGGCTACTCCAATCAATCCGCTATGGATACCAGACATAATGCCGCATCTTTGTATCAGACAGCGTAAGGGAAACCATCATTACGATAGCAAACGTCGTTGCATTGTGGAAACGGAGACTATTTACTATCGTAAAGAGTATATGCTTTCTCAAACTGAGGTTGTCTCTACAGCAAAAGATTTTTCACTTTGGTTAACCAATCAATGTAATGATAGTAATAACATGCTCTCGGTTATGCCACTTGATAGCGATCCACTTAATCAACTCGTTCAAACAAATGCAGAGAGACAAAAATTAGCACGGCAGCTGAACCATAGAGCTGGCCAACAGGTTTTCACTGTTTTTTCCCATGAAGAATTAGTAAAGTTTTTTACAGACAAATTATCAGCTACTGGATGTAATTTTGAAAATGCTCAATTAACAATTTTAGCATTACCAGTGCTTAACGAAGCTTTAGTCGGGAAAATTTTAACTGAAAATCCACTGCGCATTCAGATATTGGGTTTTGAACTGCAGGTAGATTATCAGGAAACTCCTGGATTAGGCGCATTTCAACCTAGAGTACGGTTTCCGTTAGAGATTATGCATCATCATCGTTGGCCTGACCTTCTTACAACAGTAATTACATTACCGGGTGGTCGGCTCGTATCGGTAGAAATTGGCAGTCAATTCAGTTTAAGATGGACCTCAAACGGTAAAGTTAATTTTTCACGTGGCAACTTAACTAGCGTTTCTTTAACAAATACTGACTTACGCGGCGCTAATTGTTTAGAAGCCAATCTAACTGGAGTTAATCTAACAAAAGCGAAGTTAAAAGGCGCAAATCTTGCTGGCGCTTGTTTAGACAAGATTACATTTGTTGAAGAGTCACTCTTTTTTAGATTTTCTGCAGAAGCAGACGAATTGAACCATCTACCTTATCTATTATCAGTTGAAGAAATCAATACCAATATTAACGCCACACAAGCAATTAATAGACTTCTTAAATACACAGTAACACAATCGCAATTAGAATATATTAAATGGTGTGTGGTAATGCAATTTATCGAAACCGCAATAGAAAAACAATCAATTGATAATTTAAAATGGCTTATGCAACAACCAATTTTAACTAGCCCAGAGTATTCATTAAAACTGTATAATGACTTAAGTACAACATTTAGTTCAGTGATTAGCTTTTTCGGTGGCAGTGCAAAAACAACTGTATGGGGCGAACAAAGCATGTGCAATAAAATTCAACAAGCAATATTATCTATAACAAATAACCATACGATTAAACCTGCAGCATCAAATAGCATGATCACTAATGAGTCACGCTCATAGACTAATTTAATACAAAATATAATGGAGAATATTTACTATGGACAAACCAATTGAACGTGAAGTGGGGCTAGTTGAAATGGCGCCAATTGTGCGCCCAGCAGAACTCGGCGCAACAGAACTTGCAGCAGCTTTAGCAAAATTCCCATGCCATTTTAATTGGGGTCTGGATGAAAAAGCATTTAACCAAAAGTTAGATGATAACTTAAAAACATGCTTAACCCACTTAAACAGTACACCAACCGACATTACCGTACATAACTTTTTAGGTTTTATCTATTGCTTTAAGAGAGATTATGCTAAAGCCCGAACTCACTTTAATCAATGTCAAGCATTAAGACCTGCTGATCAAGTTTCTTTGGCCAACCTAGCTTACTGTTATTTAAGACAAGGTAATACAGCTGCAGCACAAGAAAAATTACATGCATTACAACAAATGCCGACAAATGATGAAACACGTGGATTACAACATTGGTCACATGCTTATGCGCATGTTCGTTTATATCAATATACAAATGCAGATGAACAATATGCTTTGGCCCAGAAATTTTTAAAGGATCCCCGGTTGCATGTTTTACGAGGCATATTATGTAATCGGGAAAAACGATTTCGCGATGCGTTGCGATTATTAGCGCCGGCAAATGATGGTGTTTATAGTGATTATTTGCTGTTTACACATTTAGGTCGAGCGCACGGTGGGTTAAGACAATATCAATTAGCGATTGAATGCTTCGAAAAAGCCAGTAACACTGTGCCAAATGACATGGGTGTTATTATGCAATTTTATGGAAAAATGCTTAGTTCCATGCGCCAAGATGAGCAAGCCTTAAAACTTCTAAGTGATGCAATTAATAGACAACCGACAACATATGCATATCATCAGCGTGGCTTGTTACAGCTTAAAAGTAATAACAAAAAGGTAAAAAATTCTAAAAAAGCTGAAGCAGATTTCCGGCAAGCAATTGTATTACGCGCCAGTAATTTTTACGCTGTAACCAATTTAATTCAAATGCTACTTGAAAAAAAAGAACGTGCGGCTCTAGAAGAAGCACTTGATCTATGCCTTCATTACGAACAAAGTTTCGTGCCTAAAGCCACTCTTTATTATTTATGGGGCAGATGCTTAGCTAAATTAAACAATATGGCATCAGCAGAAGAAAAATTTCTTTTGGCGCTATCAAGAGGTGACGAAGATGATGATACTTTATCTTATTATCGACACGCCTATAATTGGCTGAAACAATATTATCAAAATCAACATAAAGAATCTAACGATCGTCTGTGGCATATTAAACTTTTAAAGCTAGAAGTACGGGCAAATAACTATGACAGTGCAATATCTCTATTTGAGGTTGTACGACATGAATGCAATGACCTACCTGAATTGCATTTCTGCTATGGACAAGCATTAATGGCTGTTGGTAGAAACATGGATGCAATTGCTGCATTCAATAAAGCTAAACAATTATATGTTATTGAAAAAGATAAAAAAAATTGTGACCAACTGTTGGCAACTGCTTTATTGCAAGAAGTTGAACAAGAGCGCGATATGCATCGCGTGGTATTTTATTGTTTAGATATCATTCAGTATACTAATTTGCCCGCACAATTAACCCAAGCATATACAACATTAAGTGCGGCATTATCTCAAATCATTAAAAAGCTCCCTAAAGAAGATGTGCATTATCGATTCGCAGCATTTGCAATGGATGGTTTGGGTAGCGCTGAAGAGTCACAAGAAATCGTTACGGCAGCAAAACGGAACATCTATGAATCACTTGGACTTTTTCGTGAGGCAAGCAGTGAAAGCACTAGATTACATGACCAGGCTGCAATACAACGCTGTACAGAAGCAACTGGTCAAGAAGTATCATGCACATTTTCGAGCGAAACACAAAAAGTATTAGCTGATTTACGGTTCAATTACTTAAAGCTAAAACAGGCTGAACTGAAAAATGATCTTGTCGCACAAAAAGAATTAGTGAATAAACTAATTGAAGATGGTCGTAAATTACTTGATTACTTATTCATTAATTTTTTAAAAACTAAAATTCATCCCCCTGCTGCTAAATTAATGGGTGCATTTTTCCCCTGTGTGCCAGAAAGTAAAGATAGTAGATCTCTTGACGAGCGATTGCAACAATACCTTAGCTCGCGAGGTGAACAGCGATGGATAGGATTAGCAAATCCTAAAGTTAATTTTCCTAAATTATATGAATTTTTATTGGCTATTCAGCCTTTGAAAAATCCAACATATCAATGGCTACGCTCTTTATATGATTGTCGCAATAAAATTGCCCATGAAACACAACTTGGATTAATCATAGATATAAATGGTGCTAATTTAAATGCAATTGCCTTTGTTGAACAATTTTTTTTCGGAGTTCAGAATATCATAAGGGATTTTTATCGTGCCTATTCAACAGATATGAAAATACCTGCACCCGCAATGCCTGAACTTGACCCAGTCGATGAATCCGCTTTTTTTAATAATGTATTACGTATGATGACTAGCATCATGCAAGCAAGAACAGCTGCCAAACAGCTAGCTGCTAAAGAAAATAGTTCAGCAAAACCAGTAGAATGTACACCACCTGCAGCAGGGTCGATCGCAGCACCTGTGGTACTTTTTCCACCTGCGCCAGCCACTGCTGCCCTAGCAAAGGTTGCAGCACCAATACCTCCACTACCCGCAGCTGCATCGCCTAAAAAATAATTTGGTTGGGCTTAAATAGAGCAAAAATGGTCAAATAAGCTAAGTTTAGAATAGCTATTCTTACCTCGTCTTTAAGCAACAAACTGAATGTGAATGAATATGAATTATCATGAAAGACTGACAAAAGTAACTGACTATATCGGGCAACATCTCGATGACGAAATTTCTCTTGAAAGTTTAAGTGATATTTTTTATATCTCAAAATTTCATTTTCATCGCTTATTTACAGCATTTACTGGATTGTCATTACAACAATATATTCGTTGGCTGCGGTTAAAACGCGCAGCACATCAATTAATCGTTGAGAAAGATCAATCCATCATTAACATTGCATTCAATGCCGGCTTTACCTCCCATGAGGCATTTACCCGTGCTTTTAAAAAAGCATGTGGTATAAGCCCAAATCAGTTCAGACAGGCTGTTGACTGGTCTAATTGGGATCAACCGCCTTATTGTTTGCCAACCAGAGGTAAGACTGAAATGAAAGTTGAAATTAAAAATATTGATAAAATACGCTTGGCTGTTGTCGAACACCGAGGCGATCCAAAATATATTGCACAAAGTGTGGATAAACTCATTACATGGGCCAAAAGACAAGTAATCAATTTGAAACCCAAAGCGGGAGATGCTTTCGCCATCGGTTATGATGATCCCAAAACCACATCAGCGGACGCTTTTCGCATCGATTTTGGTATTAAAATACCAAGTCATTTGCAACTCCACGACACAGTTGTGGAAAAATATTTACCTGCTGGTCGCTATGCAATAGCCATGCATAAAGGCTCACGCGATGCACTAGGCGATACAGTTTATTCACTTTATCGAGATTGGATCCCGAAATCTGGGGAAGAACTTGGCGATTTCCCTTGCATATTTTGTTATCACAATTTCGATCATGAAGTGGCTGAAACAGAATTATTGACTGAATGCAGGCTGCTATTAAAATAGTTGTTAAAGCATTTTTCAATAACGAAAGGCCAAATTTATCTTGCTTGGTAAATTTGACCTTTACGTTTAGAATAGCGCATATAACTAGATAATAGGTTCTTAGGAGAAGAATATATGCTGTTTTTTACACTAGACAATCAAAAAGAATATCAAGCATTCATTGCACGTTTTGCACATGGTGAAGATAATATCATTGCTTTCTACATGTTGGATTTACCCACTATCCTTCAAATTCTGAATCAGCTTAGCCAATATGCTCAACCCTATCAACTCATTTTTGATACACGTGAATTCGATAGTGGGCCTAGTGCACAAATTGTTGCAGCCTTACGGATACAACAAAATTTACAGAAAATACTTTTCCAAGGCGGAAACAATGAATTATTACAAGCACTCATACGAAGCGACGCGCAAAATACGATTGAAGTTGTTGATGGTGAACCTGAACCGCCAGCGAAGGTTAGATTGTTTGCACCAGGCTCGCCTGACAGACGCCATGCACAATTTTGGTCCCCCGCAGCAAGTGGCAGTAGTACAAGTACGCTACCTATTGAAGAAATAAGTGCTCCGCCACAGGCTGTGCCTGGCCCGCAGTCTTCATCTACAGCTAGGGCGGAAGGTGCAAAAAGCACAAAACGCAAATTAGATTTTGAAAAACTGGCTGAACATGCACCAGCAAACAATAAGGAGAACGCTCCCACTGAACAAGTGACTTGCACACATTCAAGTTGTGGCGCTGCACAAGCTTTACATCAGTTTATAGATGACAGTTCTGTGGATGGTGAACAAATTCATCAGTTTCTTGAATTACTTGGAAATGATGCAGGTCAAATAGTCCAGCTACCCTGTAAAGATTGTGATGTCGATGATGGCAATATATTGCATTATTTGATTGAGTTTGATTATGTAAATTTTATTCCAATGTTTGTTGCTGCAGGTGCTAACGTTCACTATATATCACCGAAATATAATGAAACACCATTGCTTACAGCCATTACATTAGCCAAATATAATTGTGTTGAAACCATTATTGAAGCTGTTTCACCCGAAGAACTAGCAAAGCTGTTCGCCAATTGTAATAATAATGAATCTGATCTAAAAGAAACGATCATCGATTTTGCCATTCGTAAATACCATAGGTATCAAGATTCTGACTCACAAACAGAAATTGAGAATATGATTAAGTTGTTTATCGAACTGGGCTTGCGTTCGTGCTATGTACTAGCCGATCCGAATGATAATAAAAAAGAAGTGCAAACACTAACATATTATCAACGTTATGGCATGAAAAATTTCATTGCTGCAGTACGAGATAAAATGTTGTTAACCGACTCTGAGCCACGACAATCGCAAGCATTTATCCCAACCAACAATGCCGAAATAGAAAATTCCGCAAAATTTAATTTGTTCAGTGGCATAAAACAGCATACAGCAACTGGTCCTGATTGGTCAGAAGCTTGTGTTAGCAATACAACTAATATAAGCACCGCTGAACGCGATCCTGAACTTGCAGATTTTGCTTTATCGGCTGGAATTTCTTATGAAGATGCAGTGCAAATGCGCGCAGAAATGGCTCAGTATCAAAATGTAGCAAAACCATTAATGGGCCATTAAATAAAAAAAAGGTCATAGTTTCTTCGCAACGGTCAAAATACTGAGGCTTTTGGTTTTGATAAATTTAGAGCCGTCCATATCGTATTGTGCAATCGTTTCAAACCCGTTCCTTGCCAGCATTTTCTGCAGCTCTTGCGCTGAATAAATCTGCAACTCACATTTTGAAATGGAAAAAGTAGGTTTTTCTGCACGGGTTTGCAAAATATCATGGTTATATGAAATAAAGCGGCCTGTTTTTCTGTTAATTGTAGAGCATTGTACTGCATGGATTTGCGAATGGTTCACTTTTGCATGGATATGATAAGCTAGGTTATGCATCACCTCGTCTGTCATGGCTTCCAGGTTAAGTATATCGAATACATATACCCCACCGCTATTTAAGTTGCTATTAATATTACGCATCGCTTTTTCAAAGCCAGCTTTAGTAAGGTGGCCAACGGCATTAAATATTGTGATAACCGCATCAAACTTGCCAACTTTCAGAGTGCGTACATCTCCATCAATAAACTTAACATTTACTTTGGCTTTTTTGGCTTTTGCACGGGCTTGTTTTAAAAGCTTAGGACTGAAGTCCGAACCAGTAACTTTATAGCCATGTTTTATTAAGTGGAATATTTGTGAACCCGTACCGCAGGTCATATCCAGAACTGTTTTAACATTTTGTTGGCGTAGCAATTTTTCTATGATTGCATTTTTTGCATCCGTATCCGCACCGATATTAAATGCGTCAAAATATTCCGGACGTTTTTGGTACTCTGGAGGAAGTCCTAACTTACTTTTGCTCATTGATTACCTTGTATGTTTTATAATCTTTTGATTTACATCAATTCCCAGAGTAAAGGGTCAAATATCAGATTGCAAGTATTAACTAAAACTACGCATTATGAGTAGCTAAAACTTACAATCTGATACTTGCGCCTTTCATTCTCACGGTTGACTAAGATATAATGCAATAAGTTGTTTACTGGTTGTACAGCCTAATTCTTTAGCCATCATCGCAATACACCCTTCTACTGTTCGAAAGGAAATACTCAAAATACGGGCTATTTCTTTGGAACTTTTTCCTTGTGAGAGCAATTTAAGACATTTTGCTTGTGACATTGATAATTGCACAGGCTGATGCAATTTTTTATGAAAAAGAATAGTATCTTTTTTTGTTAATGAAATGACTGATTTCTGTTTGGGTTGAATTTTATTTATAACATTAGCAACATGTTTATCAAGCTGGCTATTATCACTATTTACTATCAAGCCAGAAACTTGCTCATAATATTTATCTCGTTCAAGATGAAGTTTGTTTAGAAAATCTTTATGATTCCCAGCCTCTAATAATGGTTCCGCTTGACGTGCTAAACGCAGAGTCTGCACAGGTATACTTACTTTTAAGTATACGGCGAATTCAGCTGACAAAAGTTGCCTATTTTTTTTACCCAACACAATATTGGTATCAGTAGTTACGACAATATAATCTTTGCTCATCAATGAATTCAATATTTTAAATTGGCAATTGAGAAAAGCTTCTTTACCTTGTTTACCTAAAATCTCAGTAATATGACAACCGACATGCGCTTCCAAACCTAAATCAGCGTCAATAAACTGCCAACCCAGCTTCTCTGCAACTGTTTTGGCAAGTAAAGCTTTGCCTGCACCTGGATGCCCAACAATAAATATACGTTTGATTTGACTCATCTTCAGCTTCTCCTCATCAATATCTATAAAACATTTTTACATAATTATAGATATACATCTAAACGTGTTCTAGACGTAGAACTACGTGATGTCAAGCAAGCATATTCTCTTAGAGACACCCATTTTCTTGATTTTTACAATCAAAATGATACCCTTCATCAAGAGGTCAAGTATATTTTTGGAGCATTCATATGAAATTAGATAACCTTTTTTACTTTGTTACCGATGCTGCAACACTGACTGTATTTGACCCTGTCACAATTGCGCATCGTAGCAATGAAGAAGATTGGTGGATTATTAGTAATTTAGCCAGCGTACCTGAAATTGCTAATGGCGTTATGGCGATTGTGAATCTTGACGCTGATGGTGTATATAACCTTCGAGTAACCACGGATTCATTAACCACTGATGAAAAAAACTTCGCTGTCGATATGGTAACTATGGGTGTTGAAATACAATCTGGGCAAATATTTATTGGTCGCGGTGAAGTTATTCCAATGAGTGGCAATTCCTTTGATTCACAGCCTTTAACTGAGGATGACGGACAGCTGCTACAATACCCAGCAGGCAAATATATTTTGCACATTTATGCTATTAAACAACAAGACCAAGTCGAACTCCCGGAAAACCTACCTAACATTGTTATTCTAATTAAACCATTAGAGAATATGCAAAATTTGACTGTTAACAATGCTTATTTGAACCTAAATAACCAAAATTATTTATTCCCTTCGGCAGCAAATCATGTGGAAAAAGGATTAAAATTAGGTTTGGTTTTGAATGCAAAAGTCTTTAGCTCACCACGTACGGAAAGCGGAAAAATTCTAACATCAGATATTGGCAAAATCAGTTGGCCACGTGAATATTTCCACTATGCCGTGTTACTTGAAGATATGTCTCAAGTAGTGAAAGGTGATAGAGTAAAAATTAAGACAGTAAGAATCGATGAAGACAATAAAATAATTTATGCAGAATTAATAGAAAGAAGATCAAAATAGAATTAAGAATCGCGCTCGAAACTTCCAGCGTGTGATAACCATCTGAATGCCAATATTCAGATACGATAACACTGCCAATATTATCCCAAAAATTCTTTAACCTTGAAAATTTTACAATTATTCGGCATTATAGGAACTATCCATTAATTAACAAATATAGGTAAATATTCATGAGCCATCCTTATATTGAAAGCTTGCTAAAATATCGTCAATATCGCCTTCAGGCAGCAGCTAATAGAGCTGTTAGCTCTTTTCTTTCTGGACCAACTTTTTTTGGTTTTGCTGCTGGTACAGCTATAGGCTTCTTTTCCAATTACAGTACAACAACACGACTTGCCTTGGCTACAGGTGGTACACTTTTAGGATTGGCAATAGATATGGGTTGTAGAGCTAACGTCATCGACTTCTTAAATAAGCATGGCAATCAACTCGATAGTAATTTTCGCGCATGTATGCTAGGAAAAAAACCAAATGATTGTAATTTCACGGATGTTGAGATTATGCAAATGGCAAAAGAGCTTTTGGAGGCAAATAAACAAATGAGATTACCGCTAACACCACAAGAGATATTTCTTCTGCCTACTAAAGTAGTAACGCAACTGAGAGAGCTCGAATCATTATCACCCGCACCTGCAGCGCCCAAAATGAATCTGCAACCACTTTAATTTTGTTCAACGTAATATAACTACCTAAAGTAAATAAAATTATGTTTACAGCAATTAAAGAACGAAAATCTTGGGCAGCCGCCATGATGGCGCTCTTATTTGGGCCTACGTTTGGCACAGCTTATTTGAATAAAGGCAAACTGGCTGTTTACTATTTCAGTATTTATATTCTAGTTCTTTTGATAGGCGCTAACCTACCATTTGCGAAAACCGTTTTTCTCATCTATTGGTTTGTTGGGGCATATCATTGTTTCGTAATCGCCAAACGGCAACAATATTCACATCCACTTCGCTGGTATTCGCGCTGGTATGCGTTAATTCCACATGTTGTGCTGGCATTTCTACTTATTATTACTGAGTTTATTGCCATTTACGTACTGAATTGTTACATGGAACCACCAACCAGTGATTTTTATTGTGGCGCTGGATATGATCCTGGGCCTCCGCCGACGATGGAGTAATTACAATATAAGACTCCCGTTATAATAACTGCTTTTGTCTTGGTGTTAAGATGCCAAGAATGATTGCAATCAACAAGAGTGCAGGAACATCACCAAATAAATGGCCGATTTCATGCTCATAAACAAAAGATTGAATGAGCATGATTACAGCATGCACAACACTAGACCATACGGTAAACCATATCAAGCTTAGGTTTTTGAGTGGATCTTTTGCCGCTAGTATCAAGAACACACCTAAGGTTAGATAAATGCCAACAATCATTTGCTCATAGTTAGATTGATTAGGCAACCAGCGCCAACCCGACGGCCACATCATCATGGCGGGATAGATAAACAGTATTAAGATCAAACCAAAGATAATGAGCGCAATGCGTAAATATTTAATGCGTGTTGCCAATTCCATACTGAACTCCTTTTCTTTCAAATAACCATAATAGTAGCAGATAAATAGTACTATGATTGTTCTTTATTCAAAGTACATTAATTTTAGTTAAATTAATGGGACTAATGCGCATATAAGAGCCACGTACCCTATCCAAAACTGTGATTTAGGCAAAAGAAAATTATGCGCGATTCACTTTACTTATCAGCGATTTAAGCCTGCTTGGGGAGCTGGTTGTTCTTGCATTACAACTTGTTGCTGTTGGGCTGGTACCTGCCCCATTCTTTGTGGTAGCCGTTGTTGGTCGACTGGGTCTACATTTTTGGCATATATATCCATAATTGCTTTAATCATATTTAAACAACCAAATGCCAATATACTACCATAAAAAACCCCATCTTCTTTATCTGACCATGCTGTAGAATTAACACATTGATTTAACACTAAAGCAAAGGTGCAGCTTAACATCAGTCCGAAAAAATGATTACGCATTGAATGATAGTTTATATTTTCTTTTGCAAATCCGTATAGTACATAAAACGTTATTAAGGACATACAAAAATCACCCATTACTTTAGCAAAATTATAAATATGCTCAGGTGTTAGTTTCCGGACATCAAAGTTATGTATCGGCAAATTTTTAGCTATGCTTGCAAAATATCGTGCTCTTTCTTGCCCTGATGCACTATAGATTAATTTTCCTGTATTAGTTAAAAAGTGTATTATCTCAGGGGCAGCATGAACCATTTTACCAACAGCAAAAGGTATAACGGGTAAAAATGAGCCTTGGATAGCTTGTCTAAAAAATCGGTCTCGGCCGGCATAATCATTTTGTCTTTGCAGTCTGGGCGGCATTTTGGATACTCCTATGTCTGAATTTGCTCAAATGTATTTATTTGTTTGCTGACATTAATTTCTGTTCTGACTCTTGTTTTGCTAGCTCTTTATAAAATTCTTGTTCTTTTTGGGCAACGTGTTCTTTATAGCCTACAGGATCGATAAAAGGATTGACTGCGCTCTTGTTCAGCAGGTCATATTTTTTCTTGAGATCAAAATATACTGCATGCGCGCCAAGGAAGATATCACACGGCAATGATTTTAATTCTTTAATGGCATGCTCATAATCTTTCGCGATATTAGGATAGGCTTTGTTATTCACTAATTTATATCCTGGATTTACGTTAAGACTACCAACAATCGCAACTTGATATTGTTTGTTATGATCAATGACTGGTATGGTCCATGTTGTTGTTCCTGGTGTATGGCCCGGCGTCAAATGTGCGGTTAATACTGTTCCGCCTAATTTTACTTGATCACCATCATGCAATACTTTATCGATTTTAGTAGATGGAAAATAAAGACTGGCATCATTGCCATAATGAAAATCAGATTTACCACCAGACTTAACAAGAGAAACATCCTTATCCATAACCATGTATTTTGCTTTTGTTTGTTGTTGGATTAACTTACTGCCCGCAGCATGATCTAAATGTGCGTGACTAATTAACAAAATTTTAGTATCACTATACTTAAATCCAAGTTTTTCAATGCTGGCTTTAATCATTGGAACATTCGCTTCAAGATCACTATTAAGTAAAATATTTCCCTTAGGCGTTACAATTAAATAACTCGCCAGATCATCAGTTCCAACATAATACAAATTGCCAATAATACGAAAAGGCGGGAAAGGATTTGGCATTGGGTAAGCAAAACATACATGACTAAATAACGCCAAGGCTATGAGCAACAGTATTTTTTTCATAAAAATGTCTCCGTAAACAACTAAATTAAGGGTTCAATGGATATGCTACAAATGTCACGGTATTATAAATACATTGTTAATTATCCAAAAGTCGTATCCTATCAGATATGTATAATGTTTGCATCTGCTTAGTTGTTACTGATGACTCATAATCAAAGGGGCTCTCCCATCAATTAATTAAACAATTGAAAGTGAAATATATAAATTCCAATCTAAAATAAGTTAACAAGGCATCATGGCCGATAGCCATTTCCTACATTCACTTGCGTGTTTAATTGCACTGCTTGATGCGCTCTAAAGAAGCTGGGTTGCCATTGATCAAATGCGATTTGCTCTAAGCGCTGGGTATGCGATTTTACTTTTTCTAAAAATACTTCATTATAGTATTGGTATAATTCAGGCTCTATTTCTCTTAATGACCTGAATTCCGGACGATCGAAATTCATCACAATATACTGCGCACAGCGCACAATTATTTCACCATGCACCTGGTCATTTTGTTGATAATAATCAGCAAAGGCTCCAGAAAGAATATCTGGAAGGCTTGCTCTTCTATGGCGCATCGCCTCAACAATTAATCCGAATCGATTTTTATTTTCTAAGTCGTTTTCTGCATATGGCCGATAACCATTAGCAAACACTTCAGTAGCAATAAAATGACAAAGTTCGTGAAATATGGTTGCTTTGATTTCACGAGCACTGCGATTACCGGTTCCTATATAAATTATATTCCCTTGTTTTGGAGCATGCAGTCCTACTGCATTTTGTCCGGACAAGCCATCTCGGCCATATCCAATCAGGCAGTGCACCGATATTTGTGTGGCATCCAGCATGATTTGTAACTGTTGTGATTCATTGACATCTGCCTCTGTATCACTTTCATCAACTTTTGCCAGATCAGCAAATTTTTGCAGTCCAGATAATCGATGTTTGCCTAGGCAAGCCATTTTAGCAAGCTTAAATAAAGGCTCAAGTTCGGGAATTTCAAAAAGCCTACTAAATGCCCTACAGACTTCATTGGAATTCCGTTCACCTGATCGTACCGAAACCTTTTGCGCCATAATTACGGGTGCACTTGTATTATAATTATTATAAAAAATAGTCAACTTGTTTTGCAATGCATTGACGTGATCATGTTGTGCCTCAGTAAGATAATTTCCCGGAGTTTTATTATCTTTGTTTTTAACAGTCATATCTGCATTAAGTATTTTCAATCGGGCAAAATGTTTCAACAATCCAGATTTTGCTGCTCGGTGTAAGGCTGCATCACCAAATTTATCTTTTGTATCTATAGATTGTTGTGCGGAAAGTATCTGGCTGACTCGTTTACGTTCCAAACGTGCTAGTTCACTCTTGTCATGGCTTAGGTCATAATATTTAATATAATAATGTCTTGCTTGATCGAAATCTTGGGTAACACCTAAGCCGCACTCATACATCATCCCAATGTATTGATATGCCAATTGATGCTGGGGATATATTTGAATAACCCGTTCGAAACAGGCCCGGGCAAATACATAATTATTGTCGGCGTCATACTCTTTTCCCCAGCGAAACCATACAGCAGCATCTTTTTGCTCAGCATTAGCCAGGAAAAAATAACGCTTGATTGATTCATAATGTCCTTGTTTTGCAGCAGCATTATAATATTCTAATGCGATACTAATTCTGTCATGGCTATAACCATATCGAGCATTATCATCTAACGGCAAATAACGATATCGATTGCCATTCCACAATTTAAGTAACACGCCATCGCGCATCACGCGTAAACCTTGATCATGTTCATAAAGCCATCCCAAGCTATATATGGCATTCGCATGTTTAGGATCTAAAGCTATTGTCTGTTCATAAAGGCTACGAGCTTCACTGTAGTCTTTCCCATGTTGGGTTCGGCCATAATAATAATCCTCGGCGGTATCAAACAGAATAGCAGCCCTTCTTTTTTTATCGTTTTGTTGTTGATCTTCGTGCGCGTTTTGCATCTGTGTTTTCCTTAATTAATATTAATGAGCACCACTACCTTGACTAGGTAGTGGTACTATCAAAATTAAAAACTAGAGTCCTTTCATCCCAAGTGATGGGCTATTTGCGGGCAGAGAACCTGTCGCTGCTGGAGGAAAAAAGTTAACTGGTGTACCCACTAACGAATGAGCTACCACCTTAGGTTGTGCGAAACGCGTACTAAATGTACTTATCTCTTCTGGCGTTACCCCCTTAATGGGTGTTACTTCGTTTAACTTGGTCACCATTTCGACTAGAGGTTGATATTGTGGGAAAGACTGCTGCGCAGCTGCAAGGCGCAATTCGTTTGCATGTATGCTAATACTTAATTCAGCAACTCGTTTTTTATGCTCATCATTTAAGACAGCAATTTTGGTTGCATCGGTACTATGCGCTAACTCAATACCTTTTGCTAAAGTTGCATTATCAGATTCAAGAGCTGCAATCTGCATTTTAAGTTCTTTAAGCTGTTCATTAAGCTTAGCGATCTTTGCTTTATAAACCGGATGTTCACATTTTACACAGAATAACTCTACACTAGCCTCTCCATTTTTAAAAGGTTCACCTGTATATTTTACGCTGTACTTGCCATTGAGTGGTTCTTTAATTTCTTCCGAGAAATTGCCGGACTTATTAGTTTTCACAGGGTTTTGTTGATCATTTTTCCCAGGAATCGTAGAAGGATAAGGGATTGGCTGATTTTGGCCATCCTTTTGATTATAAGTGAATGTTTTACTAACAGTTGCTATTCGAGCAGCTGCACCTTCTACCAGACCTTTGATCTCAGCACTATTTTCCGTTGTTTTGTCACTGTTAGTTTCAGCGTTACTGCCAGGAATAAGTTTAAGAAGTAGACTAAGAGGTCCATCGATAATTTTCGACGCTACAGAGCCAGTTTTACCAAGCAACCACCAACCGATTCCAAGGTTAGGTGCTGACTCCGACCATATTAATTCTGTTTTTTGTGGATCATTCAAATCATCAATTTCTTTTTCTAGCAATTCAGATTTAAATTTGAGACCTGCTAATTGAATATTATTATCAACAATTTTATTTTGGTCAGTTTCAATGCTTTTATTAAAATGATCTTTTTTTTCATGCTTATCAGTAGAAGAATTGACTAAAACAGGATTTTTTGCAGAATCTTCATAGTCTTTTATTTTTTGTTCATAACTCACTTTACTGGCCTTATCCGCTGCGATTTGTGCTGGAAGCAAATCTATATCACTGATAACTTGATTCCCAGTACTGATAATATCAAATAAAATTTCATTCAATTTGTTTATGGTACTGTTGGCATGGCTTAACTTGAAATCACTCTTATCAACTGGTTTGAAACTTTTGAGTTTATGAGTGATCTGTTCTCTTAAAACAGTAGATTTTTGTGGCTGAGAGGGATCATAAGTAATTTGATTTTTGTTGAGCAAGAATATGTTACTCGGATTTTTGATAGCGTATTCTAATACACTAATCGCTAATTGTAGATTTTCTTTTTCTTCAGAAGAGATTTGAGGGCTTGCCATATCATTTTCAAATGTTTGTGATAACTCTTCGAACAATGATATCACTTGATCCACATCAACGTCATCTGGAACTTTTGTAACAGAAAAAATGAGCCGACCAAATGTAGCCGTTAACGAATCGAGCACCGTTGCAGGATGACTAAGAATATCTTTTAGCAAATGCGCAGCAGAAGGTCCAATATTTTGCAAGGGAACTTCTTTAATGAATTCGGCCAAAGTACGAATTGAATTTTTTAACGACTCGCCTCTATTAGCGTTAAATGAACCATAATCAATAGCCAACATTATCGCCCGAATTTTCGATACAAAGCGCAATGCCAAAACAGGACCAAGCGCAGCAATAAGGCCCTCTTCTCCTTTGCGGGTATCCTCAAACCCAGGAGTATCAACATATGAAAAGCCATCTGGACCAACTACTGTGCCTTGAGAATACAAGGTTTCAGAATTAAAAGCTTTAATACCTGTTTTTGCATATTCTGTTTCCCCGGGTAACACAGCCAACATTTTTTTCTTAAGTACTTTGCCAGTTTTTTCATTTTTTTGTTCGACTTCAATATTTCCAAGTTTGCTTCCCATTAAGTAATTAATGGTTGTGCTTTTACCGGCACCAGTTTGTCCAATAACAATAACTGAATCCTTATCTTTAATTGGTTTTAATTGCTCGAATGCCTCCTTGAGCATAATAATAACCTTATCAAATTTAACGGCATATTTTTTTTCGATATCACTTACGTGATGTATTGCTTCTGGTAACTTTTTCATGAATTATTCCTCATTGTTGACAAATCAATTAAATAACAACAAGGGAAATGATAATGAACTGTAATAATAAAAAAACCGTATGGCATACGGGCAAGTTACCTTTTGTATCTATGGGGTTAAGTAGCGTTTTGTAAGATTTCACACCTCAATTTAGGTAGCATAATCTTGCAAAATGATACTTAACCCCATGAATATTATAAATCCGCCAGGATTTTTGAATGAATACAAATCGTTACAATTACAGCTAGTTATTTACAGAACTTATCCTGCTTTTACCACTCTAATTATGATAGGCAATCATAAAGTGAGGATAAGCTTATGAATAAAGGTTCTAAAGAACAAGTTGGCGCAAAACCAACTCATATAACTGATCCGCTCATACTTAAGAAAGAATTAAGTGCAGGCAAATGCCCGCAAGTCATTCTTTTTGGTGATGGCACAGCGCAAACATATATGTTTTATGAACAAAATAATTACACTCAGAAAAGTGCTGATGAAATACCCGAAGCTAATCAAGTTTATATAAGGTCTTTTCCCGGTACAGTATTTGTATTTGGCGATAATTTTGATCGTAACGATAAATATAGAACTGCTTGTCATGGACAACCATGGTATGAACAAGCAAAAACTTCTTTAAAAATCCCCACTGAAGTCCCTAAAATAAAACAAGAAGGTAGTGGACAAGCGGAAACTATGTTACCGCTCTCTAAAGAAGATGGACTTAGCTATTATCCGACTAATCCTGCAAATGTAATTGGAGTACCAACCTGTATGGAAAGTACAGCTATGGATGAAACCCCTCAGACTCGGGATCGTATTAGGATGGCTATTAATAATGCTTTTGATGAATTAGAAGAACATGTAAAAAATGGCCGCTCAGTTGTTATTCCCGCGACAAAAGATGGTCTACCTGCACTTGGCATAGGCCTCGCTGGGGTACGAATGGGTGCTGATAGAGAAGGAACAAAAGCACTCATCAGGCAGCGCACCGCACAGTTACAAGCACTCGCATTAGAAGTACAAGTAAAACTAGAAAGTGGTGCTGAAAAACCTGAAGTTAATTTTACTAAAGTTCAAACTAAATATTTTGATCAGAAAAAAGAGGTTGAGACTAAACATATCTCTAAACCACCTGAGCAATCCCCGAAAACTGAAGACCAATTTCAACAAAGAATGGTACAACAAGTGGAAAGAGTTGAGCACGAGCAAATAGTAATACCACCACAACTAATTATACCACCACCAAAGTCAAAGGTTCAACGACCACAAGTTACTTCATCTAAACAAACGTTATCACAACAAGGTAAAAATATACAACAGAAATTATCTAGTTTAGCAGAGATACAGGAAGATATTTCTAGTCGTATAGCCAATGTAGATGCACAAATACGACAAATACAACAATTAGATGAAGGAATTAGTAACGAAAGAAAAAAAATAATTGCTTCTTTGTTTAGTCAAACAGAGCCTAAAAAGTCATTCGAAGAAATGCAAAAAGATAATGAACGATTGAATGAATTAGAAAAACAGAATGCTGAGCAAAAACTGGTTCTACAGCAACAAAAAGAAGTGCTTCAACAAAGGGATAATCAAGTTAAAGAACAGTTTCAAGTAGCAAATAAAGAATGGGAAGATTATATCCAGCGGATTGAAAAAGTAGATTCGGAGTTAGTAAGAGCAACTGATTTACCACCACATGTTAAAAAAGCGCGTGTGTTTGTAAAGAGTGACAGTGAGACACCTCCTGGAGAACTCATATTCAAACCGCATACAAGTTCTGATTCTGAGACAGTAACGATTAAATATAATAAAAAAAATAAACCGACAACCGTAAAAGCAAAAGAAAGATTAGATGTTAAACAAGATCGACACGTTAGCCCAATTAGTTTCCTAAAGCACTCACTAACTGATCGTGTTGAAGTAGGTATGAACAGTGAAGCTGTTGCCAAAGTTATATTAGGCGCAATGGATGTTCTAGCCTTACCTTATAGTCAGAAGGCAACCGCGCAAAATTTCAACGAGGAAAAGATTGATCAGATAATAGATAGTATATGGAAAAATATACTAGAGAAAGATCAAAGAAGAGGAAAATTTTCTGATTATCCTAGAGAAAGTAAGGAGCCAATTTCAGCAACTGAGCAACTGATTGCAAAAATTGACTCACAGCTTTCCATAATAAATAAAAAACAAGTAGCACTAAAGCAGCAACTATTAGATATTCAAAATAACGTTAACCAAATTAAGGGGGATTGGCAACAAGCAGTAAGAGAAAATTATTGGAAATATATTGAAGCTAAGTTTCCAGGTGAACCCGCTCAATATTTAAAATGGCAACAATGGCGAAAACTAAATCCTCATTTTCCAGCAATACCTGATGATTTAAAAATGTCACAATGGAAGAAAGATTTCGATAACTATTTTTTCACGCATCCTGATGTTGTGGGACGTCGGAATGCTGATCAAGAGAAAATTGCTGCGATACAACAACCTGTAGCTGAAATACAAGCAGAATTGAACAAACTCAATAATCAAGCTGCTGACCTTCAAGATCAAAAAGATCACATACGTCATTCAAGGTACAAAATAGAACGAAAAGTAAAAAGATATAAAACTGCAGAACAATATATCGCAAATATTAATGTAGAACTTAAGGAAATAAACGAAAAATTAGCAACACTAGAAAAGAAACAAGCAGATATTCAAAATTACGTGAAATCAATTGATATGGATTGGCAACAAGCAGTAAACCAAAATTATTGGAGATATATTGAAGCTAAGTTTCCAGGTGAACCCGATCAATATTTAAAATGGCAACAATGGCGAAAACTAAATCCTCATTTACCAGAAACACCCCTAGATCAAAAAATGATAAAATGGAAGAAAGATTTCGATAACTATTTTTTCACGCATCCTGATGTTGTGGGACG
>CAYSGV010000008.1:20803-24380 GCA_964430685.1 uncultured Gammaproteobacteria bacterium | reverse complement strand
ACTACAACTTCTTGTCCAGTATGCAGTTTTGCACAGTGTACTTGGGCGACGGAAGCTGAAGCCAAAGGTAGATCAGAAAATTCAGCAAATACGTGTTCTAGTGATGAGCCATAAATGGTTTCTAAAACAATTCTAGCTTTTTTGCTTGGAAATGGTGGTACTTGGTCTTGTAATTTTGCTAATTCATCAGCGATATCTTCAGGTAATAAATCGCGACGAGTTGAAAGCATTTGACCAAATTTAACAAAAATAGGACCTAATTCCTCAAGTGCCAAACGAATACGTTCGCCGCGGCTTTGGTGTTCGCCACGAAACCAATTCCACGGATTTAAGTAAGCTAAAAAACGAAGAGGCGCAAAAATAGGTAATGCTAAAATGAACTCATCACACCCATGTTTGGCGAGTACCCAGTTAATGTGAAATATGCGTATTAATATTTTAATTCGTTTGATCATTTTTTTGTTTCAGCCGTTGTTGTATCCGTTCAAGTCGAGCAGTGCATCTACTCGCATCATTTACCAGAGTATCTACTTGATGGTAAAAAATTTCTAATTCTTCATGGGTAGGGAGCAAATTTTTTTCTTTTTGTAAATATTCGGTTAAGTTCATTTGAAATTCATGTTTTGTTCGCTGCCCAAATTGACGTAAAGTGGCAAATTGTGTGCCGATAAAATGAGCACTACTGTCGCCGATGATGCGAGCCAGGTAATCTTCCCAGTCAATGTCAAAATCTCTTAATACTTTTAATAAATCTTGGCCAAAGATTGCATCGCCATTGATGTCAATGTCTTTGCCAAAATGTGTAACCGGGAGATCTGGATTGCAAAGTACCCTAAGTAAGGTAAAAAATGTACTCTCAATTTTGGTATTAATTTTACCGGCATAGTTATTCAGTAAAGAAAAACGATTTTCTTCAATTTTTAGATATAGATTTAAAGGAATACCCTTTAGTGTTATTTGCAAAACATAATTTTGATAGGGGCTGATGCGTTGGAAAAATTCAGGGTCAAGTGCAAGAGTACGGTTGAGCACATTTTCTAAAGCAGTGTAAGCTAAATGTTTCATTTTTCTTACCTATAATTTTGTTGCACGATGTAGGGCCACGACCCCACCACAAAAATTGTGAATGGTACATTGTGCAAACCCAGCTTGTAGCAGCATATTTTTTAAATTTTCTTGATCGGGATGCATGCGAATAGATTCTACTAAATATTGATAACTTTCACGGTCTCCAGTAATCATTTCACCTAGTTTGGGAATAATGGAAAATGAGTAACGATCATAGACATCTTTCAGTATACTGGATTGTGGTTTTGAAAATTCTAAAATTAAAAGTTGACCACCCACTTTTAAACATTGGTACATAGATTTCAAAGCATTTTCCTGGTTGGTGACATTGCGTAAACCAAAGCCAATTGTGATGCAATCAAAATAATTCTCTGGGAAGGGTAATTGTTCTGCATCAGCTTGTATATAAATCAGCGGTTCATGTATGCCAGCGTTAAATAATCGTGAGCGCGCAAGGTTAAGCATGTTTGCATTAATATCGGTAACCCATAACTCACCTTTATCGCCTAGTCGATGTGCAATTTGTTTCGTCAAATCACCTGTACCGGCGGCGATATCAAGAATCCGTTGTCCGGGGCGGATGCGCGCAAGCTCAATGGTGGTGAATTTCCAAAAGCGATGTAACCCGAAAGACATCAGATCATTCATTAAATCATAGCGATCGACCACTGAATCAAACACTTCGCGAACTTTTTCTGTTTTTTCATGGAATAAAACCCGGCTGAAGCCAAAATGAGTGGTATGAAGAGAATCTTGCTCGGCATCTGGCGTATTTGCTACGTCTTCTGTTGGTTTTTGTGCATTTTTTGCTGGTTTTGTTTTATCAAAGGCAACGATGGTCATATGATGCTCCATTTAATTGATTGCTATTTTAATTGAAATTTGAGCAAAAGAGGAGGATTAAAGTCATTATTTCGTAGCTAGGACAAATGGGGTGGCAAGGTTCTGTGAACACCCACCTGCGTCCCGATTCTAAAAGGCTAGACATGGAAATTTCAGAACCTCGACCGCAAGGGCTGAGGAATCTACAGATTAAAGTGTGGATTAGGTCCTCCCTCAGCTGTTAGGGTATGATTACTATAAGGAGCAATTAGAGATAAAGGAGAATCAGAACATGAAGTTAGCAACTGAAGTTACAGGGAAGGCTACAGATCAACCCATAGCTAATCTGTCACCCGTCCTTTCTTTATTGCCACCCAGTTTGCCAATTGAAGAAATTTCTAAAAATGCAGTCAATGCAAAAACGCAAGAATTGATTCAAAGAATTAAAATTCATATTGATAAACTGGAATTCGCGCAACTCAATTTGATTTATGAAGAATACTATGAATGTAAAGATTTCTTAGAGAATAATAAGAATCCATTAATTACGGCATGGGTAAGATATGGGATGGCTGAATGTTACCGGCTGCTGCCGAATTTTGGTCATGATGATAAGTATATTGCCTTAGCCTACTATAAATATGTATTAGAAGAAAAAATAATTCCAGTTGAATTAAAAGCAAAAGCAATATTTGGAAAAGCAAATTTATTTCATTATCATTTGGTGCATGATCATGATTGCAAACATGCTGGACATAAAGTGGCTTTAAGATGCTATAAGAAGTTTTTACAGTTAGACACTCAAGAATTGTCAGTGGAATTGACTGCATCTGCCCTTCTTGGCCGAGCAGAAATTTTTCGCTGCGGCAAAACGAAACTTCGCAACCCGAAACGTGCATTAAAATATTACGGCCGGGTTCTATCTTTAGATCAAAAACTGCTCTCGGATTCATTTGTTGCACAAGCATTGTTCGGGAAAGCACAGTGTTTGCGGATTTTGGGCAAAACTGAACCTGATTGTCTCAATTCAGCAATTCAAATATATGATGAGCTTCTAGCTAAATCAAATTTAGCAATAGATCTTCGCCAGCAGGTTTTTGATAACCGAGCAAAATGCGATAAATGGCGTTCAAAAAAGGTTACATTTGCAATGAGCCATTTAGATCAACCGTTGCAAATAGAGCAGAGAAAACATAAGGCTAGAGAGTCGTTAGATAGCAGAAAGAATAAACCTAAAAAAAGTTCAAAAGAAATTAATGACGATTTGCTCAACAGACTATCAGATGCTAAAAAAAATAATCTGCAACTCAGTAAGCAACTCGCAGGGATGAGTAAAGAAAATAAAAAGCAAAAAGTCTATAATGTACTTTTGCAGGCACAAATAAAATATTTAATACAGCAAAATGTCAAATTAACAGCGGACCTAAAGGCTGCAACTTGCCGACTGACAGAAATGGAAGAAAATATGGCCTCACCTCAAGTACAGCAAAAAAGCAGAAAGCAGCAATTCGAATTATTAAAAGTTTTGCGAACACAACAACCACTTACATCGTTAACTGAGCAGCTGCCAGATGCAATTATACTGACGCAGCCAGCAACTGGACAGCTAGCCAATGAGGGGGAAATGGGGAATAGTTCTTCGGCTTCTTTGCGACAGAAGAGTGGGTTGTAATCATTTTGAGAATAT
>CAYSGV010000008.1:0-20793 GCA_964430685.1 uncultured Gammaproteobacteria bacterium | reverse complement strand
AATTATAAATGCGTAAATTGACTCCAACGCATACATCGTAAAGCTATGCTATTTTGCGGCCATGTCCACGAGGCCAACAGTTCAGCCCCACAAGTCCAAGAAACTTCGTGGTGTAATAGATATTGGTCTATAAGAAGTATCAACCTATCTGCTATAATCCTTGCAGTCAAATTATCCTAGATTCGGCAGTTGGTCACGGTTTATAATGTAACAGATTGGTATATATCGCGTCGTAAAAATTTGCGTGGTCACCTGATTGGTGATGAGTCAAATTTTTACACAGCGAAATGATCAAGATGATGCATTAGAAATCGTGACCAACTGTCGAATCTAGGATAATTTATAGGACAAGCCCATGTCACTCAGTCAAAAAAAATTAAGTGTATTTGCCGGCATATTTGGTAATGCTGTTGAATGGTATGATTTTACCGTTTATGCGTTTTTTGCACCGATTATTGCACAATTATTTTTTCCAACCCATGATTACTATACATCATTATTATTAACCTTCGGTGTGTTTGCTATTGGTTTTCTCGTGCGACCCTTGGGCGGACTTTTTTTTGGCTATGTCGGTGATCATTTTGGTCGAAAAAAAGCGCTCATTATTTCGATTGTGCTGATCTCAGTGCCCACCTTTTGTTTGGCGCTGTTACCAGGTTTTCAAAGCATCGGTTTTGCTGCGCCTATTGTGCTAACCATACTCAGAATTATACAAGGTACAGCAGTCAGTGGAGAATTAACCAGTTCTGCTTCATTTTTAGTTGAACACTCAGCGAGTCATACCAGAGGCTTTGCCGGCAGTTTGGCCATGTGTAGCGCTTTTGCAGGCATTGTTTTAAGTTCAGCTTTGGCGGCATTGCTTACTTTGATTTTAACGGATAGCCAATTACAAAATTTTGGTTGGCGTTTACCTTTTTTCTTCGGCGGTGTGATGGGGCTTTTCGGTTTATGGTTGCGTTTACACGCAGCTGAGCCTGAAATTTTTACAAAAGCAATGCAACAATCACCAATACAACAAAAAAGCTCGGTGCTTGGTCATTTCATGAAGCTCAATTACAAACCTGTAGTAGTAGCCATATTGTTGACTTGTATCATGTCGGTGGGTAATTATTTTCTGATTGGATTTTTTAATGTGTTTTTATCTAAAAATAATATCCCACTTAAAGATGCAATGTTAATTAATTTTGTTTGTTTATTGGTAATCACTTTTTTGTTGCCACTAATGGGATACCTTTCTGATAAAATCGGACGTAAGCCGGTGTTGTATTTTGGGGTGATTTCGCTTTTAGTATTGATTTACCCAATATTCTGGTTGTTCTTACAAGCTAATTTCTATTATGCGATGCTTGGTGAACTATTATTTACAATTTGTTTAGCACCGGTTACCGCACTTATTCCAACAACATTAGCCGAATTATTTCACGTTTGGCAACGTAACAGTGGAGTTTCGATTGGCTATAATATTAGCTTAGCCATCTTTGGCGGTACGGCGCCACTTATTGCCATAGCCTTAGTCGATGTGACCCATAATCCTTTTTCTCCAACCTGGTATTTTATTGCCTGTGCTTTAATTTCATTGGTTGTATTATTACCATTAAAGGAAAGTTATCACGAGAAATTAACCTGAAACTAAAATGCTAAAACAATACAAACAAACTATATTAGCCGGTGTATTGGGTAATGCCATCGAATGGTATGATTTTACTGTTTATGCTTTTTTTGCACCGATTATTGCCAAACTCTTTTTTCCTACTCAGGATAGCTACACGGCTTTATTGATGACTTTTGGTGTATTTGCAGTGGGATTTTTAATTCGACCACTTGGTGGAATTTTTTTTGGCTTTATTAGTGATCAACATAGTCGCAAAAAAGCATTAATCATCTCTATTGCACTTATGTCGGGCGGTACATTTTTAATGGGTTTGTTACCGACTTATCAAATGATTGGAATTTGGGCGCCTATATTATTGACAATGCTGCGTCTGATGCAAGGTATGGCAATTAGCGGCGAACTCACCAGTGCCACTTCATTTTTGGTCGAACATATTTTTACCCGCCATCGTGGTTTAGTGGGTGGATTAGTGATGAGCAGTGCCGCTTTAGGGTTTATTTTTAGTGCAATTATTGCCACGGTTTTGTCGCTTGTATTAACTACGCACAATTTGCAAAATTGGGGCTGGCGTCTGCCATTTTTAATAGGTGGTGTATTGGGTTTACTAGGCTTAAAGCTGCGCTTACAAGTACAAGAATCTGCGCTATATCAACAAGCGCAACAAGAAAAAATAAAAGTTTCTGTTGCCACACATCTCTTACGATTAAATTATGTACTAATTATTAGAGCCATTGGTTTAACGTGTATTATGGCAGTTGGTAGTTATTTATATGCGGGTTATTTTAATACTTTTTTAATTAAAAAAGGTTTTTTAATGCAACAAGCATTGCTCATCAATACAATTTGTTATTGCATTTCACTTATTTTATTTCCAATCATGGGCATATTATCTGATAAAGTGGGTCGCAAGTTAGTGATGGGGTCAGGCATGGCATTGTTTATACTATTGGCCTATCCCATTTTCTGGTTGCTCAATCAAGAATCTTTAATGCAAGTTTTTTTAGGTGAACTTTTATTTGCCATGTGTTTAGCACCTATTTCCGCATTGATTCCAACAGTAGTCGCTGAACTATTTAGCACTGTAACACGCAATAGTGGTCTATCGATTGGCTACAATATCAGTTACGCACTTTTTGGTGGTACCGCCCCGATTGTTGCACTCTTTTTTGCTGAGCAAACAGGTGATCCGTTAGCACCGGCATGGTACCTTATTGCTTGCGCGCTTATCTCATTACTAACATTATTATATGTGCGCGAAAGTTACCAAGAAGCGTTAAAATAACAAATTAACTACATGACGCTACACCATGATACAAATTTGTTAGAAGACTCTTGGCTTTGACTTTCTAACGGGTTGGGCTGATGAAAAATACCACTAAAACGCGTGACGAGTTGTGCTGGATTGGGTTCTGCACAATCAGTAGATTCAATATTCGCTTGCGCTTCTGAATTGTCTGATGCATTTGAATAAGATTGGAAATCATTTTGACCAGCTGTGGACTCTTGGTTATCTGAAACACAACTTGCTTTTGCAGGATCGCTTTCTTCATCTTCTAATTCTAATAATCGTTTCTTAGGGTTAGGTAATTTATCGTTTGCAGATAAATCACTGTTTGCAACATGCTCATTCTGCTCGGTTAGATGTATTAATATTTCCTGACTCGCTATCCCAGCTTGGCGTAAAAAGCCATCATAATGGTTATAACCATTATATAAAACAAAAATGGGTTCACCGTTGAAGCGTTGTAACGCTTCTTGGTTTTGAATGTATCCATCTAATCCGATGACGATAATAGGTCGTTTAAATACTCTCATTAATACTTCGATTTCAACGTTTCCTGCCCATTCTTTTCCTTTTCTAATACCTTGGACGTAATTTTCGGCTGATTGCCCTATTCGTGTTTCTAAAAATTCACGAAACTCGCTAAAATTACGTTCAATATAGTGAGCAACATCTTTTCGTAAGGATGTTTGACTTCGGTTTAGGTAGAGTCCCACTGCATGGTAAAGACAGTGGCCATCGCCAGGAATATTCTGATAAATGAGTCCAGGAATATCCAGTGATAAAGTTTGTTGCACATGTTCTCTACCATCATCTAGTTCTAACAATTGTTTTTTGGGATAAGATAGTAAAATCGATTCAGAAGGATCAATTGTAACTTGCGTTCGTTCCGTTTGACTAATGTGTAAAACACGAACAAGTTCAGTTAATGATCTTATTGCCTGAGATACTGTCGGATATTCAGGTATAATTATTTTTTCCATAATTCGTCTGCAAAGCAGTTTAGCAAATTTTTCTACATCAGCGATACTTTCCTCTAAAATTTCATTTAGGTAAGCTCGATTACCATTATAAGATTGTAGATAATTTAATATTGCGGCTTGATCACGGAGTAAATTTATCTGATTAAAAAATTGATTGAGATCATCTCGAGCACCGGAATATTGATAGGCAAATAGTAGATAAGCTTTCAAAAGATGATATTGTTTACTCATTTCTTCTGCCAATAAATGTAATCTGTTTCCGGGAGTATTGGTTAACGCCATTAATTCATGATTCAGTGTTTGTCGTTCAGCACGCATTTTACGTTGTTTAAAGGGAGAGAAATGATAATGCTTAACTTTTCTTTCCTCTCTCTTGATTTTTGCAAGATTTTTAGTCTCTTGTTTATAAATCTTACCGGCGACTTTATTTTTATGAGGATAATCGCAGTCTTTATGTTTTTTAGTATGATGCGTACTTTTTCTGACTAGATTAAGGTTGCCCTGGGCGGTAATTTTGCGACGGTTTAGTTCTAGTTGTTTACCTGATTTAATTTCATTGGTCTGTTTTTGTTCAAATAATTGAAGTTGTTTGTTAAACGCTTTTTTAAATTCAACAAGACAATGAGCGTAATTTTTAAATAGACGTGCAATAAATTTAGCATCTCCAACGGTTTGCATAAATAGTTCAACATTTTTACCTTCTTGAATGATTTGTTCGATACATTCAATTTCTCCTGGTGAAAATTTTTTTGCAGGATTAATTTCGGTATAATGAACTATCAGTTGCTGTATCAGCATAACAGCACAAATCCATTTTTCCGGATTCACTAACCTTCGTCTAAAATTAAAGGTGGGATCAATATCAGCAGCTTGTTTTTGTAAATGTCCTAACGTAGAAGTGACTTGTAATGCCAAACTATTATCATCATTATTAAGATGTGGTAAGCGATTTTCGCATTCGGTTATGCTTTTGCTTCTACAGTCTTCAATTACAATGGTGTGTAATTCAATAAAATACCGTTGAAAATCTCTGTCCTCACATATAGGGTAAGCATGTATCTGTGTTCGAATGAATGCAAATCTACGGTCGATTTCCTCTATTTTTGCGGTTTGTAAGTAATCTAATAATTTTCCTTGATTTTGGTCCATTCGCATACTTAAATATCGCATTGAAAATTCATGCAGTTTTTGCAAATAATTAAGTTGATTTCTGAGCAGACTAATGTCGTTAGCTAATCCTTCGAGTTCTAACTGTGCTAAATCTTGTTTGGTTTCGATAATGGTGAAATTTCGCTTCATCAGCTCATATGAACTTTTGAACATTTTCATGGTTTGTTCGTAGTTAAATTGTAGCTGCTTTTGTAAAGAGGCAATATGTTTATGGATTCCATTTATTTGTTTTGAAATTGTGCGTAACGATCTTTGTAATACTTCATTACTGTTACCATTGCTTTTTAGAAAACTAAATATCGAATATGCAGATACAGCGACGCCTACCCATGGCCCCAATGCGAAACCAGCTGCAATTGGTCCAGCGAATTGAGATGCATTTTTAATATCGGAGACACACTGAACAATATTAACAATATGATGTCCACAATATGATAAATGATAAGCTAGTTTATGTTTGCCAGCTATTTGTAGTCCCAATGCCATGCCATCAATACCCGCTTTGGTATTATCCAATATAAGTTGTATCTCATTTTTTTCATGTTGTATGAAATCTGCAGCAGTACGACGTTGTTCTTGTAGATTTTGAAGTGAGCGTATTTCTTCTAAGATGCGATGGTTCCGATCAAGTTTCTCTGATAATTCAGATGATGCAGCTTGGTGAATAGCTGCATTATATTCTTCTAAAGAAAATTGCAAGTGTTGTTCATTTAGTTTATCTAAAGCTTCATGAACATTCTCTGGTATATAAGAAATTGGAGTACAATATTCTCCTGCATTTAATATCGGTTTTATTTGGCCGGCTTCAACACTAAAATGTAGTCTGAGTTGTTCACGAACAAAAGCTTGATACATAGGTAGTGTATGCTTAGGGATTTTTAGTGTTACAATATGTTCATTAAAACCAAGTTGTTCTAATGGAATGTGTTCAATTGAAATTAGTTTTTGTTTGTTTAATTCGGGTAATTTTTCGCTAACTTTGGCTAAAAATGGGAGTGCACTTTGGCGTAAAGCATTTTCGGAATGATCTAAATCTCGAGGTAGCTTATTTAAAGCATTGACGACGATTTTTTTTAAGCAATTTTTAACATAGTCTGTCGCCCTGGCTAGTGAGGCCATTGCTTTAACAGAGCCAAGCATCATCAATCGTTCTTCGTCGCGTTCAGTGCTGAGGTCTAATTTTGTTATATTGAACGCATCACTTTTACTCATATCCTCATAGCTTTCTTTCGCTAATCTGCTAATTTCCTGTACTACTTTCAATGGTATGTATCTGGACGACAATACATCGTAAGTTGTCTCAATACTTTCATGGATGAGTGCATCTTTAATTGCGTGCGGGTTGTTCTTTGCAGTTTCAGCTTTATAACCACGTAAAAAGCCAACCGCAAATGGACCCGTATGACCAATTATTTTTGCAGCTTTTTTTGGTTCCATGACGTGTTCAAAATAACCATATAGTGCTTTTACGTAGATTTGAGTGTATCTTAATAAATTATCCTCAAATTGGTCGTGCTGAATAGTTTTTGTTTTTGGTGAAGTGATGACAAGTGGTGTTTGTGTTATATATTTTTGCTTTTGACCACAATATTCTCCTAATTGTTCGGTCCATTCATCGATACTTAGTTTGCTTCCAACGGTCTTGAGGCAATATTCTTGATAACCTTGTTCAAGAACAGTTGTTAAATTTTTTAGTGCATCCACGGGCTCAGTTGTTGGTACTGACATTCTGCAATCAAATGGTGCATTTTTTGCTCTTTTAGTACCACTGACATTAACCTTGCTAGTTGACTGTTCTGTGTTGCGTTTCATATTGGTTCTCCTACTATTTGAATTAAATTCCAATTAATAACATTTAGTTAAGAAATAAATTTCATGGACCATTACTCACTAGTATCGGTATTGGCAGCGAATTCGTTGTATTCTCACTAGGTGAGGCGGTGAATAATGTACTATGATATGATTGAGATCTTTCTGACTTTTGATACTTACATGCTGAATTTGTCTCGTCAGATTCTGGTGAAACAGTACGTTTTCTGGGATTATGTGACATGCGATTATTATTTTCTTCATATCCAGGTATAATTTGTATGAGATCGTATACTTTAATACATGTATTACCTGAGCATTTATTACGTATTTGCTCATAAAAGTTAGTATCGAAAAGGAAGCTAATGCGAGTGGGCCATGTTTTCATCGGTATACAGTTTTGTGATGGAAAATCATCATGACTGCCAAGTAATCGTTCAATATGCTCAATTGAATGTTGCATAGTTGACCAATTTTCATAGTTTGCTAACCAATAAATGCTATGGTTAAGATAATCTAATGTGGCAGCAATACGGCATAAAATATTATCTACAATAAAAGGATGTAGCCACCAATTTTTTGCAGTGTAAATAGTCAAGCTTTTTAATTTATCAATTGATGGATTAAATTGTTCATCTTCCGGAAACAACTTTAAATAAAAAATATTACCCACATGCTCTTGCAAGGTATTAACCTGCGTAGGTGAAGTTAAATAGGTATGTATTTTTTCAGTTCTAGTTTCGGCATTGCTAAATAATTTTCTGATAATAGTTTTACTACCTGTTCCATCAAATGTTACAGCAGGTAATTCAAATTGAGCTGCAAAAATCTCAGCCAAAGTTGCACCTAATGAAAAACCAGTGACATGTAAATCTATATTTGACCCTAATATTTCTCGTATTTTATTCATTATTGTTTGAAAGGAATCACAGATAGGCGGTGTTTTCTCTATAGCTAGTAAAAAATCAGCCCATAGTTGACTAGGTTTCTGTTGGGTACTCGAAAATGCGAGAACAGCTTCCCTTGTCCCTGAGCGGTAATATAGTCTTATTGGAAAAGCATCAAAATTAGGCATAAAAATTCGACTTATGAAATTTCCATCATGCATAGATAAATCAATCATGTTCCAATTCTCAGGTTTAACCCCTGTTCGAACAGTTTTACAGATGAGGATAAAATCTTTCATTGTGATGCCCATAGACTATCTCCTTGGTTAATAATCAGTTTTAAAGAGGACAATTGTTTCTAAACCACAGTTAATTTGTTGATATAATAAGGAAAACTGTTGTACTCACTTACAAGATAAAGTTATACACTTAGGTGAAAAAATTGGTATGGGTACATCTACCCACCTCTGAAAAGATAAAGAGTTAGAACATGCTTTTGCAAACAAATAAAAACTTATTAATGCATATGCGTGATTATGTTCAACCCAAAATGATTTCGATCTTTTTTTGGGCCTTAGCAAGCGGTATACCCATTTTATTAATTACCTCTACTTTGTCAGCGCGACTATTGCAGGCTGGAGTTCCATTAATTAAGATCAGTTTATTTGCCGCAACAACATTGCCTTATTCACTTAAATTCCTTGGTAGCCCAATTGTAGAACGTTTCTCTATTCCATTACTTACAAATTATGTGGGGCATGCACGTGCGTGGATGCTTATTGCAATGAGTGGCGCAATGCTCTGTTTAATATGGTCAGCGAGCATTGATATACAAGGGGGTACACATTTAACTCAGCTTTTTTTGGCATCATTTAGCGCTGCTTGTTGTGCCGCTGTTTGTGATATTGCGGAACCTGAATTGCGCATTGAATTATTAGATAAACATGAACTTCCTTTAGGTACAGCGTGCTATACCAATGGTTATTGTTTAGGTGAAGTATTCGCTGGCGGTGGTGCACTAATCATCGCAGGTTTTTACAATTGGCGTGTTGCTTATTATGTAATTATTAGCTTAATGCTGGTAGGGATAGTGACAATTCTGTTAAAGAAGCATCGTCCCAGAACCATTAATATTATAAATGAGCCTATCAATATAAGTTTAATGGGTGATACAATTTTGAAAAGAATAACACGTTTGTTCTTATTTATCCTTCGAAAATGGATCACAGAACCTATCCGACCGTTGGTTGCTTGCAGTGGTTGGCAGTGGTTAGTTCTTGTCGTTATTTTCTATTATGCAAACAGCTATATGTTATTAATGATGACGAATCCATTTTACTTACAAGCGGGATTTACAACTGTACAAATTGGTGCATTACGCGGACTTCCTGGCACTGGATTACTTATACTCGGTGGATTAGTTGGTGGACTTTGTTGTCGATATTTTGGTATTTTAAGAGTGCTTAAATTTTCAGCATTAATTTATATTATCGATCTCCTAATAATGGTTAGCTTGGCGCAACTAGTACAACAAAATACATTTATTGTTTACACTCAATTAAAAAATTTGCTTTTTGGGTTTTCAATTTTATTGATGAATTTTGTGGATGGTTTTTCAGTTGTTGCTTATATTTCTTTAATTGCTTCTTTTTGTCATCCACCCTACACAGTTTCACAAAATGCATTGCTTACCTCATTTATGGCGGCATCGAAAATAGTATTCTCATCAATAGCTGGATATTTTGTCAAACAATTTGGTTGGGCTGAATTTTTTACTTTAACGGCGTTAACAACTTTGCCGGCGTTATTTTTTATAAATAAACTCGGAATATGTTATCCATCTTTAGAATGGATAAAAAATAAAATAGCGATGGGTGTGAACAACTAGTCATTACAATCAATTACAAGGAGTTACAATGACGACAAAACTTGGAAAGATAATACCCAGGGATCATATCAGTATCACTTCAGCTCAGTATATGCTTGAAATATCAATGGAAATTTTTCAACGTTATCAAATTACCGGTTTTGTTCATACCAGGCTCTATAATGATTCATCTCGCTTTACTTTAACAACCTGTCCAGAATGGTGGGCGCATGCAATCAAGCAAGGTTATTATGCCTTAACACGTTTAGATCGACATGCTAGTTGTTATCAATCAGGGTATTTTCTTTGGGATGCATGGAATAAAGATTGTCCCAGTTATCAAATTGTGGTTAAAGACGCTGAAGAAAATTTTAATGGTGGGCGTGGTATTAGTATTGTTAAAGCGGAAAATTATTGGGTCGACAAATTTGAATTTTCCAGTGAAACTCGTAATTATTGGATTAATCAGTTTTATTTAAGTAATATTGATCTTTTAGAAAATTTTGTATTAGCATATAAAGAAAAAGCGGCATCTTTAATTGAACAAGCACACCAGAATAGAAATATCTTAATTTTTGATTCGGATGTAGATCTTACTGCAGAATATGATGATACGTTTTTGCCAGCAAATATATTAACAGCAATGACGCCCGAACGTCGTACAACTCTACCTGAGTTGAAACCAACGTTTACACGGCGTGAATTAGAATGTATCAAATGGCTTATCCTTGGTAAAACAATTCCTGAAATTGCTATCATATTAAATTTATCGCACCGTACCCTAGAAAAATATATTGTTTCCATAAAGGAAAAATTGGGTTGTTACACTTTATTTCAATTAGGGCAAAAAATAGCCGAATTAGGGTTATTTCGGCTATTAGTAAATATATAGAAATATGTTTGGTGATTTCATCACTTCCTATGGTCTGGGAACGATGCTCATCCTATCTTCTAAAATCCTACATATCTCTTGTTGCGGTTCAGTTCTTGGCCGTTTGCTAGCTAGAGCAAATGCTGTATTATCATTATTTGTCTTACGATGGACGTCAGCGCCTCTTTCAACTAGACATTTCACTATTCCAGCATGCCCTTCTTCAGCAGCTAATTGTAGTGGTGAGCAATTATGCCAACTATTTTGCCAACTCGGTGGTTTGCGTTTACGAGGAGAAAATAAATCAGTAATTAATTCTCCCATTCCCTTAACTATATCAGCCATACTTAAATCAGTAACAGGCAGTTTGTCTATATATCTACATTCAATATCTACACCTAATGCAAGTACAGCTTGTACACCCATTAAACAACCTTTATGGGCAAATGATCGGAGTATATGTTCCATTGCTGCTTTTCTTGCAATTATAGATAAGCCATCAAATACTTTTTTAACAGCTTCTTTAACATCTTCGGTCTGAATTACGATTTGCAATGGTGTTTGATTGATAAAGAATGCAAGAAAGCTTGCTATTCTATCAATTGATTCACGTTCTTTAAGTGCGTTAATTCCTTGCATTAATTTTATTTTACCTATTTCTTCATCTAGCTGTAAACGAAACTCTTGTGCGCCATTCATGAGTATTTCCTCCTAACTTAAATTAAATCATTTGTTCAAATATGGATAAATAACTGCAGCATTATTGACCCATGAGGATATTATTCAGGAGTGCTAGTCAGAGTAATATGGGTAGATCTACGCTTTGACGTGAAGGAATTATTGTTCACTCATGCTGACATTCGCTACCCGCTGCTTGTAGACGTAACTGATAAATTTGCCAATTTTGTTCATATTCTTTGGCCAGTTGATAGAGTGTGTCGAAGCTATAAATACCGGTGTCGTGGCCATCATCAAATATAAGTTTAACTGCATAATGCCCAATGGGATCAATTCCTACAATATTGACATTTTCTTTACCAGTGACCAATTTCATTTGACTTGGATGATGTCCACGTACTTCTGCGGAAGGTGAAAAGACGCGCAAATACTCGCAGGTTAACGAAAATGTTTCACCGTCATTAAAAACAAGTTCAACTTGTTTTGATTTTTGCAATAGTTTTAATGAGGTTAACGTTGGTGTTGTATTTTGTTTGCTCATATATTCTACTTTTATAAAATGTAGCGGCTGAGATCATCATCTTTCATGAAATTAGCCAGACGCTTATTCACAAAGTCTGCATCAATCATGCATTTTTTGGTTTCTTGATCAGATGCAGCAAAAGAGAGTTCTTCAAGTACATATTCCATGACCGTATGCAAACGGCGCGCACCAATATTCTCAATACGGCTATTAATTTGCCAAGCAATATCGGCAAGGCGTTGGATACCATCTGGCGTAAACTCGACATTTAATTCTTCTGTTGCCAATAATGCTTTGTACTGTGTGGTTAATGATGCTGTAGGTTCCGTTAAAATTCGTACAAAATCGCCAGCGCTCAATGCATCGAGTTCAACACGAATGGGCAATCGACCTTGTAATTCAGGTATTAAATCAGAAGGTTTAGTTAAATGAAATGCCCCCGAGGCAATAAATAAAATAAAATCAGTGCGCACCGATCCATATTTTGTAGAAACAGTACAACCTTCTACAAGCGGGAGTAAATCACGTTGCACACCTTCACGTGATACATCGGCGCCGCTGGTGTATTCAGAACGTTTGGTAATTTTGTCTATTTCATCGATGAATACAATACCATTTTGTTCAACTGCTGTAATGGCCCGAGTTTTGATATCTTCCTCGTTGACCATTTTCGCAGCTTCTTCTTCTTTAAGTGTTTTCAACGCATCTTTGACTTTTAAACGTCGAACTTTTGTCCGTTCGGTGCCGATGTTTTGAAATATATTTTGTAATTGGTTGGCCATTTCTTCCATGCCTGGTGGTGTCATTATTTCGATACCAATCGGTGTGGATGCCAGTTCAACTTCTATCTCATCATCATCTAATTCACCATCACGCAATTTTTTACGAAATAAATTACGTACCGCTGCATTATCTTTTTCAGTTGTGTCACCATCTTCTTTTTCTGCTTTGGACGTTTTTTTAGGTAGTGGAACTAATTTTTCTAATACGCGTTCTTCTGCTGCTTCTTCTGCGCGGGTGGCTATTTTTTGTTTTTCTTGCTCGCGTACTAATTTAACGGCAATGTCGACGAGATCACGTATAATTTGCTCCACGTCACGACCGACATAACCCACTTCAGTAAACTTAGTGGCTTCGACTTTAATGAATGGCGCATTGACTAAACGCGCGAGCCGACGAGCAATTTCAGTTTTGCCGACGCCAGTTGGACCAATCATTAAAATATTTTTTGGTGTAATTTCATGACGAAGTTCTTCATCGACCATCATGCGGCGCCAACGATTGCGCAGGGCAACCGCTACAGCACGTTTCGCTTTTTGTTGGCCAATTATGTGTTTATCAAGCTCGGATACAATTTCTTTGGGGGTCATTACGGCCGGAATTTCCGGACGTTCTATCATCATTTTTTTTGCCATAAGACTTAACCTGGATGCTAAATTTCAAGAGTTTCAATGACAAGCTGTCTATTGGTATAGATACAAATATCAGCAGCAATATTTAAAGCTTTTTCGACAATCACTTGTGCGTCAAGCTTTGTGTTTTCTAAGAGTGAACGCGCCGAGGCCAGCGCAAAAGATCCACCCGAACCAATGGAAATTAAACTATTTTCGGGTTCAATCACATCACCATTTCCAGTGAGAATCAATGAGGAATCCTTATCAGCAATAGCCAATAAGGCTTCTAAACGACGCAGTGCTTTATCCATGCGCCAATCTTTGGCCAATTCAACAGCCGCACGGACTAGATGGCCATGGGTTTGTTCAAGTTTGCCTTCAAATCTTTCAAATAGGGTAAATGCATCAGCTGTACTACCGGCAAAACCCGCCAGTACTTTATTTTGATAAAGGCGGCGTACTTTGCGCGCATTGGCTTTAAGAACCGTATTGCCAAAAGTAACCTGACCATCGCCACCCATAACGACTTTATTACCGCGCCGTACGGATATGATTGTAGTACCGTGGTATTGTTCCATGGATTTTCTCTTATTTCACTGTGTTTTCGTGCAAAAAACTATATATAGGGACGTATTATAAAGATTCAAGTATAGCCGATATAATATATGAATAGTATCCGTATTATATTGGGTACAGAGGATGCAAAGGTTAAGGTATGACCCAAATGGATGCACAATTGAGCTTAAACGATATTCCAGCAGAATTGGCTGAGGTGGTACAGGCAGCTGTTGCAACCTTGCAAGCGCGTGGAGAAACGTTAGATGGATACCCACATATACTCTCAGGCCTGCCAAGGGTTTTTGCCGCCAGTGATTTTGTTATACAGACTTGTCTGATTCACAATGGTTTACTCTTAGAACTAGCTGAATCTGGCGCACTCTTACAGGGAACGGCAAAAAATGATCCGCAATATTATCTGCAAAAATTAAACATACTCTGCCAAGACTGTGTTGATGAAGAGGCATTGGCAAAATGTTTGCGCTTGTTTCGCCAACGCGAAATGGTACGCATCGCATGGCGTTCATTGCTTCAATGGGCAACACTTGCCGAAACTTGCGCAGATTTGAGTGCACTTGCTGATGCATGTGTCATTTATGGTTTAGAGCGTTTAGAACAACTGTTTCTATTGCGCTACCAAGCACCGTTAACCCGTGACGGACAATCACAACAACTAATGGTTGTAGCTGTTGGGAAGTTGGGCGGTGCAGAATTAAATTTTTCTTCAGATATTGATTTGTGGTTTTGTTATCCGGAAGATGTGGAACAAGAAATAGCAGCAGATGTTTATTTTAATCAACTCGCACAAGCGTTACTAAGATTGCTCAATCATTTAACCAAAGACGGATTTGTATTTAGAGTCGATACGCGTTTGCGGCCATTTGGTATTGCAGGCCCTTTAACATTAAGCCTAAACGCAGTTGACCAATATTTTCAAAGTCAAGGCAGAGATTGGGAACGATTTGCCCTAATCAAAGCAAGAATTTTGACAGGGCTGCCTGCGCATCGGGATGCATTAACAAAATTAATTTGCCAGTTTGTTTATAGGCGTTATCTTGATTATGGCATGTTGCAGGCATTGCGAGAATTAAAACAAACCATGAATCAACAATTAAAAGAAAACATTACTGCAAGTGATATCAAACGTTGTCGAGGCGGTATTCGAGAATTAGAGTTTTTTGTGCAAGTCTTGCAATTGATTCGTGGCGGTAAAAATATGCAATTACGTACAACGAATACGTGGATAGCGCTCGAGCGGTTAAAAGAACAAGGCGTTTTAACGGCAAATAAAATTGACGATTTAATGGCGGCCTATCATTTTTTTCGCGAGCTTGAACACGCTTTACAAATGCGTGCTGATCAACAAACGTATACATTACCCATAAAACATGAGCAACAATTGCAAATACTCGTTGCATTACAATTACAAGATTGGCAACAATTAATAGGATGTTTAGCGCTGCATCAACAAAAAGTTGCGCAATATTTCTCAAGTTTAATGAGCAAGCCACAAAACAAGTATGCTGCAATCAATAAGAATGCGGGCATAGTGGACGAAGCACTTGTTGTGAATAATCCATTTAATCTGCAAGTACAGGCATTGCAAAAAACGATGCGCTATCAAAATTTATCGAACATTGCTAAATCACGTGTGCAACAATTGTTGCCTGTATTGCTGCATGAAATTCAAAACTCACCTTTTCCCAATGAATGTTTCATCCGAATGTGTCATTTGTGTGAAGCCCTCATGAAGCGCAGCCAATATCTATCCTTACTATTTGAAAATAGGCAAACGTTACAGGATGTTGTTTATTTAAGCGCAAAGAGCAATTGGATTGTTGAAGAATTGGTTAATTGTCCGGCACTTCTTGCAGAATTGATAGATGTTGAGAAGCAATTAGTTGCATCGCACACAGAATTAGCCAATTTACTGGAACAAACACTGATCGGTATTCCTGAAGATGATCATGAGAGACAAATAGAAACGATTCGCTATTTCAAGCGAGCACATCTTTTTAAAACGGCTGTTATGGAACTAAAGAAAAAAACGAATTGGGAACAAAGCAGTCAAACATTAACTGCACTAGCAGCTGTTGTATTACAGGCAGTATTACGACAAGCATTTAGCTATTTTGCAGTGCGTGCGCAAAGTGAATTACCAAATAGATTTGCGATTATTGCTTATGGTGGATTAGGTAGTGGTGACCTCATCTTTGCTTCCGATCTGGATTTGGTTTTTCTTCATGATCAAAATGAAGCCGAACCAAACATCGTAACTTTGCATAATGGCAAAAAATGGCTTGAAGCAGAATTTTATGCACGGATTGCGCAACGAATTATTTCTTTACTTGCCACCAAAGACACGCATGGATACTTGTATGAAGTGGATACACGATTACGACCCTCTGGGCGCTCAGGATTGTTGGTTAGCAGTTTGCGCGCATTCGATCAATATCAACAGGAGTCTGCTTGGACTTGGGAACATCAGGCGCTCATTAAAGCGCGCGGTTTATGTGGCGATGCAACGATCTTACGCCAGTTTACTAAAATACGTCAGCGCATATTAACGCGCATATATGATAGTGAGAAATTGCGTGTGGATATCACACAAATGGCGGCAAAAATTCGCGAAAATCATTTGCAACTGTCTACACAAAAACAGTTCCACTTAAAACTAAGTCCAGGAGGTTTGATGGATATTGATTTCTTAACGCAATATTGGGTGTTGCGTTTTGCAAATCAGGATCATCGATTGATCAACAAAACAGCCGCCATGTTAATGATTCAACAATTAGCCGAATATAATTTTATTAGTCATGAAACAGCAACCTGTTTGCTTACTGCACAGGATTGTTATGCAAGATTGCTGAATCAATGTTATTTTGAACAACGACCACCATTCGTTTCTCTTGATCAAGTAGGCGATTTTCCGGAACAAATCCAAGAAATTTGGCAGCAATGGCTGAATTGAACATTTCTGAACAGCGATCGTTAGGGAATGCTAACTGTGCGTGAATAAACCAACTATCGGGTTATGGCAGCAAGTATCAAAATGATTATTGCATCCCGTCGTTAATTTCGCTAAATTTGGTAGGATTATATTTATTAATAGGGAATATTATGACAGCCGCGTTTAAACAACCCATTTCAGGAGAAGCTACGGCCTCAGTACAAAGGCGTTATGAAATTATGCATAAAGATTTGCCATTGAGCTGCCCTGGTAAATGGATGCGGTTGTGGGATTCACATCCGCGTGTCTACTTGCCGATTGAAGCAACGGGCAAAGAAACCTGTCCATACTGCGGTGCGGAATACGTCTTGTTGGATTGGGAAAAGCCAGCAGCAGAATAATTAAAGCGCATTCTTGCCACTTTCGCCGGTACGAATGCGGATGACTTGTTCTAAGTCAAAGACAAATAGTTTGCCATCACCAATTTTACCTGTTTGTGCTGTTTTAGTTAAAGTTTCCAATACCGCTTCTAACATTTTGGGTTCAATGGCGAGCTCAATTTTAATTTTTGGGATAAAGTCAATCACATATTCCGCGCCACGATAAAGCTCCGTATGACCCTTTTGGCGCCCAAAACCTTTAACTTCGGTAACGGTCATACCTTGTACACCCAGATCGATTAGCGCTTCACGTACTTCATCCAATTTTGAAGGTTTGATGATGGCAATAACGAATTTCATATCCATTCTCTCCCTAGCCTTAAGTGTTAAGCGGTAAGTGCTATGCATACGTATTTTGGTGATTATGAATAAACTAGTCAAATTAAAAATTAAATATATAATAGCTTTGTATTAATAATTTAATTAAGTAAAATATAGGAACATCTATGCCATATACTCAATTTGAAGAAATTGCGAGACATCTTACAGATATATTGCCTAAAGATTTAAAAATATTATCTGCAGATTTAGAAAAAAATTTCTGTAGTATATTAGAAAGTAGCTTTAGCAAAATGAATTTAGTGACCAGAGAAGAATTTGATATTCAAAGTGCTGTATTAGCACGCACACGTGCGCAATTACAAACATTAGAACAAAAGCTCAAGGAGATCGAAAAAGAAATACTATAATAAAATCTTAGTGTAGCGCCTGCGCCTAAGTTCGCACGACAAAGAAAAAATACGCGTGTGATTAAACAATAACAATAAAACCAGCAAAGGATTGCGTCAATGAGTCTTGCCATAATATACAGCCGTGCGCAGATGGGTATTCAAGCGCCATTGGTTACTGTAGAAGTACACATTTCAGGTGGTTTGCCACGATTTCGTATTGTCGGCTTACCAGAAACAGCAGTTAAAGAGAGTTGTGAACGCGTACGTAGTGCTATTTTAAATAGTCATTTTGATTTTCCAGCAAGCCGAATCACCGTTAATTTAGGACCAGCTGATTTACCCAAAGAAGGCGGTCGCTTTGATTTACCGATTGCGATGGGTATTTTAGCGGCAACCAAACAAATCCATACGCAAACTCTGGCAGATTATGAATTTGCCGGTGAATTAACACTGAATGGTGAACTACGTCCCTTTCAGGGTGCATTATCCTGCGCATTGGCCAGTTCTAAAAGTGAACGCGCACTCATTTTACCATGGCAAAATATTCAAGAAGCAAGCATTACCAATCATCCCAATTTATACACAGCTAAACACATACTCGAGATTTGCCAGCATTTAGCACAACAACAATTACTCGATCGTGTACAAACAGAAACTGCAAGTGGATCGCAAGATTATGATCATGATTTAGCAGCGCTACAAGGCCAAAACCATGCGCGTCGTGCCGCTGAAATTGCAGCCAGCGGTGCACATAGTATTTTATTCGTTGGACCACCTGGCACCGGTAAATCAATGCTCGCACAATGTATGCCTAGTCTATTACCAGAATTAACTGAATCACAAGCAATCACTGTGGCTTCAATTTATTTACTTTGTGGAAATTTAGAATTAAAAAATTATCGTCGTCGTCCTTTTCGTGCACCACATCATACGGCATCAGCAATTGCAATGGTGGGTGGTGGGCGCATTGCTCGACCTGGTGAAATTTCACTTGCGCATCAAGGCATATTATTTTTGGATGAATTGCCAGAATTTGGTCGTCATGTTTTAGAAACACTCAGACAACCTTTAGAATCCGGAAAAATAACCATTTCACGCGCAGCCCAGCAGGTTGAATATCCTGCTCGCTTTCAATTAGTTGCCGCAATGAATCCATGCCCCTGTGCTTATTTAGGTGATCCAGACAATGAATGTCGTTGTAGTCAAAGCCAAATACAACGTTATCACGCTAAGCTTTCGGGACCATTTTTAGATCGCATTGATCTTTTTGTCCCGATGCAAAGAAGCAAGCAAAACTTATTTTTGTATGGTGAATGTGAAAAGCCAGAACAAAGCGCACAGGTGCGAGCACGCGTGCAAAAAAGTCGCTTGCTACAACAAAAGCGTTTTGCTGCGGCTTATCCAGAATTTGGTCAGGAATTTGACATAACCAATGCAACGTTAATTAATACGGATATTTTAAAATTTTGTGTGCTTAGTACGGATGCGCAAAAAATATTAACGCAAGCCTTAGAAAAAATGCGTTTATCACCTCGTGCTTACTTTCGATTGTTGCGCGTTAGCCGAACCATTGCTGATCTTGCCGAAAGCGAACAAATTACAGCTGCGCATATTTCTGAGGCATTAACTTATCGATACCCATTTAAATGGGGTGCCACATCGTGATAGAATAAATTTTTAGATTATAGATACGCGGGGGAGAAGATGGCACAATATTATCACACCATTAATAGTCCACTTGGCAAAGTACTTTTGCTCACCAATGGTGATGTACTCACCGGATTTTATTTTGAGGAACAAAAACATTTCCCCAAATTACCTAATGATCTTTTGCATAAACCAACACTTGAACTTTTTAAAAAAACAGCTGCACAAGTACAGCATTATTTTGAAAGTAAACGCAATGTGTTTGATATACGATATCAGTTTTATTCAGGCACAGAATTCCAGAAAAAAGTATGGCATGCATTAGCAAAAATCCCATACGGAAAAACATTGTCATATGGTCAATTTGCAAAACAGATTGGCGTCCCTGAAAGTGTGCGCGCTGTTGCGGCTGCAATCGGGCGTAATCCCATTTCTGTGATCGTTCCCTGTCATCGAATTATTGGTAGTGATGGTTCATTGACTGGTTATGCCGGCGGCCTTGAACGCAAGCAAGCTTTGCTTGAACTAGAGCAGTGCGCTTAAATATATTATTTTACGTGCAAAACCATATAATGAACTGCGGCGGCTAAATCTTGGTCACTACAAATATTCGGTAAACAGCCTCCCCGTGGCGGCATGCCTTTGTAACCTTTAATAACATGTTGTGTTAAGATTGTTTCGCCTGCTTTGATTCGAGTTGCCCAAGACGCCTTATCGCCAAGCTTGGGAGCACTTGCTACACCGGTTGCATGACAAGCCACACATTTATTTTTGTATAATTTTTTACCAATATCTAATGTCTTTAGATCTGCATGCGCTAAAGTTGTGGTCATGAAGGTTAAAAGGCCCACGAATAGCATACGCAATAAGTGCTGCATGGGTGGCTTAAATACCAAAATTATCATATTATTTCCTTTTGCTTGGCCAAGTTTGGGCTAATAAGCGCCCGTAGCTAAGCTGGGTAGAGTGTTGGCCTCCGAAGCCAAAGGTCAGAGGTTCAATCACGCGGGCACGCCAGTGTAAAGTTTGTCGCCATACAAATTTATTGGGGCCATTATAGGAAAATTTGGAATATTTGCATATAAAAAGGAATTATAGGAAGGCAAATGAATTTACAAACATTTTCAAAAGCAAAAGTGGAAAAGCTATTGTTGTCTGCGGATATCGTTATTAATGGGCCACGTCCCAGTGATATGCAAGTATATGATCAGAAGATATATCCAGCACTATTGTTAGATAGTGAATTAGCCCTCGGTGATACATATTTGGCGGGGATGTGGGAATGCGAAGCACTGGATGAATTTTTTTATAAATTGCTTCGAGCAAATATTGAAAATAAAATGTTACATAATATTTTTTATTTGCCATCATGGTTTCATTTCCAAGCGAGAGAATTACTGGCAATTTTGTTTAATCAACAAACCAAAACCCGATCGAAACGTCTTGGTACG
>CAYSGV010000007.1:0-26047 GCA_964430685.1 uncultured Gammaproteobacteria bacterium | reverse complement strand
AGTTTTAGGTGATTAACAACGTAACCGTTGTTAATTTGGGTTAACTTTAATATGAGATTAAAGTAAGTTTATGGACTTAAGAGAATTAAAAAACAAATCTGCCGCTGAACTCGTTGATATGGGTAATGAACTTGGTTTAGAGACAATTGCACGTACCAGCAAGCAGAATATGGTATTCAATATTTCTAAGGCGCTCGCTGAACGTGGCGAAAAAATTTCTGATAATGGTGTTCTAGAAATCTTACCTGATGGTTTTGGTTTCTTACGTTCTTCAGATAGTTCGTATCTCGCCGGCCCTGATGATATTTATGTTTCCCCCAGCCAAATTCGTCGTTTTAATTTACGCACCGGTGACACCATTAATGGTGAAGTGCGTCCACCAAAACAAGGTGAGCGTTATTTTGCTTTACTTAAAGTCGACCAAATTAACTTTGATCCACCCGAAAATAGCAAAGGCAAAATTTTATTTGAAAATTTAACGCCCTTATTTGCTAGCGAACGTTTTATCATGGAACGCGAAGGGGCAGGCAAAGAAAGTTTAACTGGTCGCATTATTGATTTAGCTGCACCGTTTGGTAAAGGCCAACGTGGTCTTATTGTTTCTCCGCCAAAAGCAGGTAAAACAGTAATGCTACAAAACATTGCGCAATCGATCACGCACAATCATCCAGAATGTTATTTAATTGTTCTGCTCATTGACGAACGTCCAGAAGAAGTCACAGAAATGCAACGTTCTGTACAAGGTGAAGTGGTTGCCAGTACATTTGATGAACCAGCCACACGTCATGTACAAGTTGCTGAAATGGTTATTGAGAAAGCAAAACGTTTGGTTGAACACAAACAAGATGTGGTTATTTTACTTGATTCAATCACCCGTCTGGCACGCGCTTATAACACCGTTATTCCAGCTTCCGGAAAAGTGTTAACTGGTGGTGTTGACGCAAATGCATTGCAAAGACCCAAACGATTCTTTGGTGCTGCACGTAATATAGAAGAAGGTGGCAGCTTAACCATTATGGCTACAGCATTAGTGGATACCGGTTCCAAAATGGATGAAGTTATTTACGAGGAATTCAAAGGTACTGGTAATAGTGAAATTCACTTAGATCGACATATTGCTGAAAAACGTGTCTACCCAGCTATTAACATTAATCGCAGTGGTACACGTCGTGAAGAATTACTCGTCAGCCAAGAAGAATTACAGAAAATGTGGATCTTGCGTAAATTACTACATCCAATGGATGATACCGCTGCCACTGAATTCTTAATTGAACATTTGGTTAACACCAAAAATAACAAAGTGTTTTTTGAATCAATGAAAGGTGTAGATAAAGAAAAAGCTTGATCGAATATGGATCGACCAACATTCTTAAAATAACCTTACTGACGCTGACTTTGTGTGCATTGATATAGCTAACTATTGCGTATTCACCTCTATTGTAACTCACTGATTATAAGCTAAAATTATAATTAAGAGACGAAAAAGAGGGCGATGTTATGAAGCTTCGATATGCGATAAGTCAGCTTATTTTATTTAGCCTATTCAGTACAAGCAGCTTTGCTAGTTCTGGAATACCTGATGGTGTTTACACGCGTTACTACATGCCAGTTGCTGCTGGTGTATCTAGTTTTACAGGCCAACTAACTGTTCCTAAATACACTCCTAATACCTATAGTTCTCAAGTCAATGGTGTTTTAGAGCTAAGAGAAGCGCCAACTGGTAGCGGCCCCTCAGGTCACAATTATCGTGTCGGCATACAATTTTATCCTACCTATTACAATACGTATCAAGCGAATGCCTTCTGGACGAATAATAATGGGGCGGGTGCTGCGTCACAGCAAATATTTGCTAACCCTGGCGATCAACTGGCTGTACAAATTGTTTATAGCCCCAGTACCTCTTCTTACACCACTACACTTACAAACCTTTCTTCAGGAGCAACTAAGACTCTAGTATGGGGCACCTCAGCATGCCCAGCACAAATCATGAAAGCTGTAGAGTTTAAAATTATGACCCAAGGCCTTGTTAATTGCGATTATTGGAATCCGAGTTTAATTTTCCAGGCTCAAGCGTCTAGCTTAATTGATATGAACATGAAGTCATTGATTTGGAACCCTAGTTTCGAACAAGTACAATCTCCCGTATGTTCTGCTAGTCCTTATCAAAACTTCAGTGGCGGTATTGTCACATTGGGTAAATAATAAGTACGCAGCTGCTATGAGCGATCTCTATTAATCATGGTCGTGTCATTAAAAGCTGTTGTTTTATCTTTACCCATTTCAATTTAGAACACTATTTGGCTTACACAAAACGTTTTATCTGCGCTAAATAATCCTGCATGAGCAAATCAACTTTTAACCAGTCTAGCTGTGCAACATTATCAATCGCATCACAAAGTTTGCTTAGTAACTGTTTTTGCAAATCGCCACAATATTTAGCATATGCATAAGGTACTGTTGAAAAGCTTACCAAATGGTATTGTGGAATATAGTGGTCTGGATATTTATCTTGCAACATTTTCTCAACTTGCTTTTTCAATAAAAATTTAGCATCAATGACATTGGCACGCATTTCTTGGTAATTTTCTTGTGACATAGTAATGATTGCATCAGTATTTTTTTTACGTTCTTGAAAAAACGCTGCAAAAACTTTAGCCCAACCCTCTGCCATATGCTTTTTAATGCAACTGTCTAATATTTGACAATCTTCAAAAGCGCAATTCATGCCTTGGCCGAAAAAAGGCACCATGGCATGCGCCGCATCGCCGATCAATAAAAATTTATCTTGGTAATACCAAGGCTCTCCTTGCACTGAAACCAAAGAACCAATTGGGTAACGGAAATACTCTTCAACTAGGTTAGGAAATAGGGTTAATGTATCGGGAAAATATTCTTCAAAAAACTGCATTAAATATTTAGCATCGTATAATTTGGCAAAACTTAAACCACCCTCTTCAGGCAAAAATAAAGTACCAGTAAATGAATCATCAAAATTGGGTAAGGCTATAAGCATAAAATCGTTACGGGGCCAGATATGCAAATAATTTTTTGCCAATTGTTTACTCTGCGGTAATTTAATAGCTAATTCTTTATACGCATGGGTTAAATAGTTTTCAGTAAAATGAATTAGCTTTCTTTGCACTAATTTTTTGCGTATGTATGAAGTGGCACCATCCGCCGCAATAACGACTTCCTGATCAGCAATGGTTATTGTTTTATCAAGTCCATTGTTCTCATCATAGATGCTTAAAGACAACAGCTCAAAATCAATATCGATTACATTATGCGCGAAATGAACCGTAACATTTGCGCATTGTTCCAATTCATTGAGTAATTGACAATTCAAATTCCGTCGTGAGATTGAATTGATATATTGATTTTCATTGCGGCCATAATATTGAACATAAGGATCAGCATTGAGGGGATGAATCATTCTCCCCACCATTGGGATCGCATCCATTAATAGTTTTTCACTTAATCCTAATTCATTTAATGCAGCAATGCCGCGCGCAGATATTGCTAAATTTATCGAACGCCCTTCACTTTCGCGTATTTGTCTTGGATCTGCACGACGTTCATAGATAACAATTTCAAATGGGTATTTTGCTAAATAGAGTGCTAATAATGTACCCGCTAAGCCACCACCGATAATAACTATTTTATTCATGATTATTCTTTTACACTGTTCTTTAAAATATGCACAAAATGAAAAACCTCTGTAAACGTATTATACAAAGGTACTGGGGCAATACGGATAATATCAGGGGATCGCACGTCACAATAAACGCCCTGTGCAAGTAATTTTTTGGCTAGATCAGCTGCACCTTTTTTTATTTTTATAGACAACTGTGCACCGCGACGTAGCGGTTCTTTGCTGGTCAATACGCTTATTACTTTTGAAACATTTTCAGCTAATAAATATTCCAGATAAGCGGTTAATTGCAGGCTTTTTTGCCGTAATGCTGGCAAACCTGCTTGGTCAAATATGTCTAAGCTCGCACGCAGTGCAGCCAGCGGAAAAATGGGTGGGTTACTCACTTGCCAAGCTTGCGCATCTGCCATCGGAACAAATTCAAGCGGCATCGTAAATCGTGTGGATAAATCATGTCCCCACCATCCATTAAACCGTGGGATATCGAGTTTATGGTGATGGCGGTGATGAATAAACGCACCACCGATACATCCAGGCCCACCATTTAAGTATTTATAATTGCACCAAACCGCAAAATCGACCTGCCAATCATGCAATGCTAAAGGCACATTACCAATTGCATGCGCGCAATCTGCGCCTACCATACAACCTTGGGCGTGTGCGGCTTGCGTGATGCTTGCCAGATCAAAGAAATAACCAGATAAATAATTGACTGCACCCAACCATACTAATGCAATTTGCTCACCTTGTTCTGCAATGGTCGACAATATTGTTTCACTGCTTACTTTAAGTAAAGCTTGATTCGGATCGAAACCGTGGTAACGAATATGACTAACAAGCGCATACCAATCTGATGAGAAGATATCGTCTTCAACCAAAATCTTAAAACGCTGTGCTGTGGGTTGATAAAATGAAACCAACAAGAGATGCATATTCACGGTAAGCGAATTCATCGCAACCACTTCGGATTCTTTAGCGCCAGACAATACCGATAGCGTCTTCGTTACCGTTTGATGATAAGACACCCAAGGTGCGCCTTCTTGTTCAAAATGCGCTTGTGCTCCATATTTAGCCCATTGGTCCAATTCGAACTGAATCGCTGCTGGGACTGACTTAGGTTGTAATCCCAAGGAATGGCCTAAAAAATAAATAGCTGGCTTATCAGGTTGAATTTCTGGTAAATAAAATTGCGCCCGATGCGGGGCTAGAGGGTCGCCCGCATCGAGTTCAGTTGCATAATCGAGTGTTGGTTCAAAATTCATGTTGCTAAACTTCCGATTTTGTCCGGGAGCATAGCAGAAAAATGGCTTAGACCCAAAGCTTAGCTTTTATTCCAAGCAATTGAATGAGCATACACGGTTCATTGGGGTTGAACCGTAGGCTTAGCCTGCTTCAAGTATACTTCTTCGGAAGTAATAAGTGCCCATAAGCTTTCACGTATAGTACGATAGGTTTTATTATTGAGTGGGTAATGCGGAAAAGCTGTTTGCCAACTTACTACAGCTGTTTTATTTAATCGTTCGAAATAACGTGTGTTAATAATATTTAACATCATTATGATCCATTCGCGTGCAGCATCAGAAATAATGAGTTTGTGATGTTGTGTAAAGATTGCTGCAAATGTTGAATCAATCGTAGATGCCTTTTTACTTATGTCAGCTAAAAAGGGGGACCAGATTGCATCAAATTCATTGCTGTCTATGGTTTTATTTGGACCATCGCAGGTAGCTGCTTTAATTTCCTCTCTTAATAGCGTCCAACGTTGGTTCAATGCAGTTATCAGCGGTTCTTCTTCTGTTGATTCTTCTTCGGCTGCTTTAAAATGTGTTGCCGAAGATGTGCTGGACCAAATGATTTGCGTTTGTTCCTTAGATTCTTGCGACTTTTGTTTTTCGCTAGCCGCATAAATGTCTATTGCAGCTACACATTCATCCACGAGTGCATCAACTTCTTCAAAGGAATTCACGCGCACCAATCTCATTAAGATAAAGTATGAATCTGTGACTGGTAACAATTTCTGTTGCGCGATGAGCTGTATTATTTCTGGACATTTTAAAAAAGCTTCTAATGAATCAACGCAGCTCTTGTGTTTTTGCGCTATCTGTGTTTGATTTTCTTTATTCTTAAGTAAAGCTTCTAATTCTTTATATAAATCAATTAAGGTTTGTATCTGCTCTTTATATTTCTCATGCAATTTCTGCTGCTCAATCGCAACTTGCACTGCAATAAACCAATCAAGCATATTTGCTTTAAGGTTTAATGTTTGCATCGTTTGGACGCCATCAGGCTCAACTAATTTTTGTAGAAGTGTGGCAACCATATGGGGATTTTGTGGTATCAATTTAGGAAAATGAGCAAAAAAAGCTAATAAAACAATTTCTGCTTTTAGTGGTTTAGTTAATATCTGTTTTAGTCGCGGTAATTCGGCAAAAAGTGCACCAACAAGCATGGTCGCAGTACGTTCTAATGCAGAATGATGCTGATCAGGAACTGTTTGTAATGCAGAAGCATGACGATTCGACAATAACGATAGCCCAAGAAGAATAAGTCGATGTTGACATATCAGAAATTTTATTCGATTGCATTTACTACGCTCAGTTTCATCCTGAGGTTCGATACTTGCCAGCGTTGCCACAATTTTTTCCCTGTGCATGCTGTACGATTCGGCTTCTCTTAAATCCCGAGAAGGGCCAGGTTGTAGATCAGCAATGAACGCCTGTTTTAAATTTAACCACCCCGTATAATACCAAGAAAAATCAAGTTTGCTGTTAAAAGCTAAATGACGCACCATAACGGGCGTATTTTGTACCGGAAGAATCGATAACTTTTGTAATGTAAAATTGACCGTTAACATTTCTTCTAGCGGTTTAAGATCAGTAACACGATGGCCTTGCAATTCTAAATTACGTAGCCCATAGTTATATCTTAATCCTGTAGCGAGCATACGGATGCCTGCATCAGTGAAAAAATGGCCTGCTGAAGCGTTTACATCCAATGTGTTTAAGGTTTGGTTTCTTATTAAGAGTTGGGCACAGTGCCGCGCACTCATATCATGTAATCGGTTCTCGCTCAAAAATAAATGGCTCACCCGTTGATGGCTTTCTAGTATGGTTAATAATTCTTTGGCTTGATCGTCCGTTATATAATTATTTACTAAATAAAGCCATGAAATCCTTGGATTTCTTGCAACTGCTTGAGCGAACAGTTTGATGCCGCTATCGTACAATGGGGTATCAGTGATAGAAATCCTTTCAAGTTTTTGACACCCTAATAATGCAGTTGCTATATGTCTAATAGACGTTACAGTTAATCTACAGTGCTGCAAATTAATTTTCCAGATCGAGGGATTTGCTCCTAGTGCATCGGCCAAATGTTCCACGTCAGTATCAGTTAGATTTTGCCATGTAGATAAAGCTGTTCCTAATACATTGGCAATATGTAGCAATAATTGCTTTTCAGCATCAGTTAGATTTTGAGTTAGACTTTGAAATATAGAACGATTTGTTCCTAGTATACCGACAAATTGTTGTGCTTCAGCATCAGTTAGATTTTGCTCAACCCCAGCCAGAGTAAACTCATCCATTCTAGGACTGTTAGTATGCAGCCTCGCTACAAGTGATTTGAATTCTGATTTATTCACTTTATACACAATGAGTACCTCTTTTTTTTTAGAATGCAGACGAGAAAGCAAGCTAATTTTAGTTTGAATTCATTGTATAAGCGCTTTGACTTTGCTGCATAATTTTAACAGGATGGCTATTCAAAAACAAATTTTTATGACTAAGAAAAGCTTAATTACAAGAAAAAAGCTGAGTTGTCATTTGCTTATTCAGATGGGTTTTCTGGCTTCCGCAGACGCGCACCACAACGCGCACAGGTCGATTTTTTGGGGTCATTGTAAAAACTATCAAAAATGGGTGGTAATTCTTTGACGATATCGGTGAGATGAAAAAAATATTCATATAATTTATTATCACATTGCTCGCAGTACCATTGGAATCCGTCGAATTCATGTTCCTTGCGTTTTCGTTCAATGACTAGCCCAACACTATTCATTGGACGTAATGGGCAATGTGGCACCAATGCAGGCAAAGTATAAATGTTCATGGGCGCTATTGGAATTTCTCGTGCACCATTCTGTTCGCGCACTTTTAAGATCATGGTGCCTTCTAATTGCAAGAAAATTTCGGCAGCAGGATCGACATGATAATCATTACGAAAATTGGGTCCACCAACAATCATCACGATAAACTCAGCATCTTCCCAAAAAATCGCATTTCCTACTGGTGGTTTTAACAAATCGCGATGTTGATCGATCCAAGCTGTAAGTAAAATGGCTTTATCTGGCGTTAGAACGGTCATAAACAATCCTCCTCATTATTTTTATCGTTTTTTATAGAGAGATTGCGCTATGCGTGTCGCTTCATTGCTTGCCAAAGGTGGAACAAATGGCTTTGGCAATAAGTAAGTTGTAACAGAAGACATCTCGCTAAAAACACGATATTTATCTATTGTCCCTTTCAAATAAGCATAACCCAATGAGCCAATTGTACCTGTTTTTATGCCAATCATTCGATGCACCATTAATACATGTTCAACGCGCCACTGGGTTAAAAGCTCATCCAGTTCAATGATGTCTACCAGTATTTGATAAGGCATCGTTAATGCTGGAACATCATGATACAAATTTAAGAAAAGTGTATTAATGAGTGCAGAATACGACAATCGTCGTGCGCCCGGTGCAATCAGTTGTTCATATTTTTTTTGGTCAAACAATTGTGCAAAATGTGCATCGTCTAATGCAAGTTTGTTTAGCTCACTTTCTTTTTGTTTATTATTTAATTGACGATGTTTTATAATTTTATTTTTTTGTATATTTAAATAGCTTTGCACGGCTTGTTGATATGCACTTAAAAAATCATGCTTAGATGTTTTTGCCACTGGCATTTGCGCTAGCCATTTTTCAATTAACACAAATAAAGAATCTTTATTTTTTGCAGCAATGAGTTCTTTTTGCTGTACTGGGTGTAAATGTTGCAAATAAATTTGAAACATTTGCTCATCCACTGTTACCCCTAAGCGTGTTTCAATGATACGAAATTGTATACTTTGAAAACCCGAAGCAGGCGCTAATAAATCACGAAATTCCATAAACGCAGTCGGTGAGAGTGTTTTCAGTAACGCTAATTGTTCGAGTAGTAATTTGAAAACAGCTATAATGCGATTGATGCGATGATGCATTTGGTAAAGCGCTTGTTCTGTTGGCTTAGGGTTTAACTGTGCGCACACACTATCTAACTCAAATAGAATTTCTTTAAACCACAATTCATAAGTTTGATGCAAAATAATAAAAAAGAATTCGTCATGCGCCATATGCCCTTGTTGTAAACTTTGTGGTTTTTGCGCCGACAAAATTTTATCTAACTGTAAATAATCTGCATAATAGAGCTGGTTTTTAGACATCATTTTTCTCGCTGCTAGTAGAGGGTTAACCCAAAAGATAGCGTATGATGCCAGACTTCGCAAAAACCGGCTATAGGGGAAAGGGTCAAGTATCGGATTGCAAGTTATTAATACTTGAATTAAACATAAACTACTTGCAATCTGATACTTGACCCTTTCCGTTAAGCTATACTTCACCGTACAGTTTACCGATAAGGACTTGGTCTGTGAAAAACATAAGCAAACAAGGTAGTATCATTGACGCCACACCTTGGCTGCCCTTTCGCTACAAAATTTTTAGGATACTTTGGATCGCCGCCTTGGTTTCCAATATTGGTACTTGGATGCATGAAGTGGGTGCTGCTTGGTTAATGACTTCTTTAACCACTACACCGATTTTAGTTGCCTTAGTGCAAGCGATGACGTCGTTGTCTATATTTTTGCTCGCTTTACCGGCAGGTGCGTTGGCTGACATTATCGATCGCCGACGTTATCTCATTATCTTACAAACTTATATGATGATCATTGCCGGCACGTTGACCGTGGTCACCTACTTAGGCTTTATTTCACCGCAATTGTTACTTACGCTGACTTTTTGTTTAGGTGCGGGGGCTGCGATGACTGCGCCGACTTGGCAAGCCATCATCCCTGAGTTAGTACCCAATGCACACTTAGCGCCTGCGGTTACTTTGAATAGTGTCGGCATCAATATCTCACGTGCAATTGGCCCAGCGACCGCAGGGATTATCATTGCGCTTGCTGGTCCTGCTGCAGTATTTGCTCTGAATACCTTATCTTTTTTCGGCATCATCGTTGCACTTTCGCTCTGGCGTCGTCAACCCAATGAAAGCACTTTACCAGCCGAGAGATTTTATGGCGCCATGCGTGCTGGGCTTCGTTATTTACGTGGCTCACCCGCGTTGCTGAATTTACTCGCACGTTCATCGGCATTTTTTATCTTCGCGAGTGCTACCTGGGCTTTGCTTCCATTGGTAGCTAAAACAGAATTGCACGTTGGTTCGATTGGTTACGGTGTGATGCTAGGCTTATTAGGTGCCGGCGCAGTATTGGGTGCATTGTTTTTACCGCGAATTAGAGAATTACTAAACAATGATCAACTCATCTTTATGGGCACTATTGCATTCTCCATTACGAGCTTAACTTTATCACAGGTAAATAGTTTCTCGTTTGCATGTGTGGCCACATTATTGGGCGGCATTGCTTGGATTGTGATCTTGGCCACATTAAACACCGTCGCACAGCGTGCAGCATCACCATGGGTGCGCGCGCGTGCATTATCTATTTGGCTAACTTTATTTTTTGGTTGTATGGCAATTGGCAGTGCATTGTGGGGATGGGTTGCCACACATTATAGTATTTCTACTGCATTATTATCTGCTGCCATTGGTTTAATTGTGGGAAGTATCGCAACATTCCGTTTTACCATTGGTGAAAGCTTAATGGTTGATCATACTTTATCGGGTGATTTACCAGCACCTACTGCAGCAGAAGAATTAGAATACAAACATGGACCCGTGATGGTTACCGTTGAATATTGTGTTGCAACTGACCAAATCAAAGAATTTACTAAAGTGATGAAAAATTTACGTCGCATTCGTTTACGCGAAGGTGCATTTTTTTGGAAATTATTTAAAGATGTAGAAGAGCCACATAAATTTGTGGAATGCTTTATGGTTGAATCTTGGTTGGAACATTTACGCTATCATGAACGTGTCACAGTTACCGACCGTAAAATTCAAACACATGCCAACACCTTTCACGCCGGTAAAAAATCACCGCACGTCACACACCTCGTTGCATATGATCTGCATGAAAAGGAATAAAAACAGAACAATGAGATTTCACCTACATGTGGACATGTCTTAATTGCAAGTATCAATATTGTAAACATATTAAACTCAATGGACGCTTCCTAACGATCGCGGTCCTGTAGTTTTCGATTCAAGCACTTCAGAACTGTGACATCCATTGAACTAACAAACTAAACTCTCTCAATTTCTGCTGGCCAACCTCTAAATTTACGTCTATAATGGTCAATACTATGAACAAAAACGCGTTTATTGGTTAAAGTATTGCGCATTATGGCTAGAGAAAAGACTGTCTTACTACCGTCATTGCAGCGACTATTAACAGAAGTGGGTGAAAGCATCCGCCTGGCTCGGCTTCGCCGCAAATTATCATCTGCCATGATCGCTGAACGTGCAGGAATCGCGCGCAATACTTTACGTGCGATTGAACGTGGTGACCCAAGCGTTACTTTTGGTGCTTACGTTAATGTGTTACTTAGTCTAGGGCTAGAAAAAGATTTGCGTCTTATCGCACGTGATGATGAATTAGGTCGTAAACTACAAGATGCACATCTCCCTATTAAAGCGAGAGCACCACGCTCAATAAAAAATAAAAAGCCGATGAGAAAGAGTAATGAATAAATTAAAACCAAGAACTATCGATGTCTATGCACACTGGGTAGGTATTCCTGAACCAAGCTTTGTGGGCACTTTGTCTGCTTCGCTTTCCCGTGGAAAAGAAATATTTTCTTTTGCCTATAGTGACGATTGGCTTAAAAATAATCAAATGCATAATTTAGATCCATCATTGCAATTATTTCAGGGATCACAATATGCACCTCTTGGTCAAAATAATTTTGGTGTCTTTTTAGATTCTTCACCAGATCGCTGGGGACGATTACTCATGGACCGTCGTGAAGCACAACAAGCTCGCGAAGAAAATCGTAAAGAACGTAAACTTTTAGAATCCGATTATCTTTTAGGCGTGTACGATAGTCATCGAATGGGTGGACTACGATTTCGTACTGAACCTAATGGTCCTTTTCTTGATGATAATCGTGCAAAGGCTTCACCACCTTGGACTGCTCTACGTGAATTAGAACAAGCAAGTATTGAGTTAGAAAAAGATCATGCAGAAAAAAATCCCAATTACTCAAAATGGTTACAAATGCTAATTCAACCAGGATCTTCGTTAGGTGGGTCAAGACCTAAAGCTAGTGTTGTCGATGAAGATGCTCAGTTATGGATTGCTAAATTTCCAAGTAGCCATGATGAATACGATATCGGAGCTTGGGAGATGGTCGTACATAAGCTTGCCCAAAAAGCACATATTAAAATTCCAGAAGTTAAATTGCAGAAGTTCGCTGGTCGACATAACACATTTCTGAGCAAACGATTCGATCGAACTAAATCTAAAGAACGAATTCATTTTTCTTCTGCCACGACTCTCCTTAAACGTTCTGATGGTGATGATGCATCAAAAGGCTTAAGTTATCTAGAACTTGCAGAATTTATTATGCAAAGAGGTGCAAAGCCGACGCAAGACCTCGAACAGTTATGGCGTAGAATTGTGTTTTTTATTTGCGTGTCTAATGTAGATGACCATTTACGTAATCATGGCTTTATTCTCGAATCCAATGGATGGAGATTGTCACCTGCTTACGATATAAATCCGGTTGCTAGTGGCAATGGTTTAAAACTAAATATTTCCGAAACAGATAATTCACAAGACCTCTCTCTAGCAAAAGAAGTAGCAGAATATTTCCGAATAAAATCAGATAAAGCAAATGAAATTATTAATGAGATCGTCAGAACTGTTAAACATTGGCACAACGAGGCTAGTTCGGTTGGTTTATCAACTAGTGCACAAGATCGTATGGCACGTGCCTTTCGCGTTGCTGATGACAGTTAAGGGTATTTTTAATACGTTGCTGACTAACCGTTAGTCATACGGGGAAAGTGCAACGCCTACTTATTTTCTTCAATTATTTTAATCGTGTCGGCGCATTTTTGTTTGAGCTCTGTGGTTTTTTGTCGTAATGACCTCCATAATTTTTTTATTTCACTATAAGATGACATTCTTTCAGGGTCATAATCCTTTATATTAGCTATAGACAGACCACTTTTAATAAACTCTTCGTAAAGTTTACCATATAAAATGTTGTAATCTTTACATAAACCACAAAACTCACCAATGGCATTATTACAATTTGACAAGTAATTCCGTCTTTGCCTTTCAATACGATATAGAAGTGATTCGCTACTTTTATAAATAGGATTATTAATTTTATTCAATGATATCTCTTTTAATAATGGCTTCATATCCGCCACTTCCAAATCGTTTTTTAAATCTTGTAACGCAGAATAAATACGCGCAACTTCATCCATAAGCGTTTGTTTAATATTTTTATCTTCTATCAAACGGAGTAACTTTTTCTGAATCCAATCTATTGCCGGCAACCATTCAGTCATAATATCTCCAAATGATGATCAGGAAATCATGAGAGCATAATAACAATAGAAAAATTTTATAAACCCTTTATAAATACAAACAAATCAATGTCTAATTGAGTTCCATATCTCATTATGGAATTTTTTCCATTCTTCTTTTGAATTTTTCGATCGCTTCGCATAACCATTTTTCAGCTTCCATAAATGTTTTACGATATCGAATACTTCAGAGCCAGTTGCGTGTGTTACTACATTCCATAAATCAAGCACGTACTTTTTTACCGTCCCATTTTTATTTCTTTTTCTCCAAATGCAGTGCTTGATAAAGCGTTCAATCTATCTATTTTGGGAGGAATTTCATAATGATAGTTATCACCAACAATCATATAGTCAATTGAATGCTCTCTGTTATCTAATAATAATGCTGCTCGTATGGCCATGATACCCTCTATTATTTCATACCTCTTATATAGTTTGACATCGCTACCTATTAAAAGTTTAATCTAAAAAACTACAAAAATTGTTTAATATACGACCTAGACTCCAAATGATGATCGTGTGCAACCCCATACATCACGTCATTCCCTGGCGAAGGCCGCGTGCAAATTTAGAAAGAATAACCGTAAGCAGTCGGGCGCAGACCAGAGAGTCCAGATAAATTTTTCTTATGAAGCATTAAATTCCCTGTAAGTAAAATAACCCTAGATTCCCGAACCTACAGCTACATTGATCATTTTATTCTTTCACTATTATCTTGCAGCCTTCGTCCGGGAATGACGTGATAGTGGGTGGCGATTTGGTACTTAGTGACAGTGCTGATTAGCTTAGCTATACTGGCACAAAAATCTTAGCCTAAAAAAGGAAAATATCATGCAAGCTACTAAAAATCTAATTATGCAGTACTATGACAGCTTTAATAAGCAAGATATGCAAACATTCTTAGGATTATTGAGCGATGATGTGGTACATGACATTAATCAAGGTGGCCAAGAAATCGGCAAAGCCGCATTTACCAAATTCATGCAGCATATGAATCATTGTTACAAAGAAGTGGCTAAAGACATTGTGATTATGGTCAGCGAAGATGGTAAGCGTGCTGCCGCTGAATTAATTATTGAAGGCACTTATCTTGCCACTGATAGCGGTTTACCAGAAGCCAACGGCCAAACTTACCGCTTAGCCTGTGGTGCCTTTTTCTCAATTGCGAATAATAAAATCACTCGTGTTACGCTTTACTATAATCTAAATGAATGGCTCAAACAGGTACGACAGTAATTTGTTGGAATAAAGACTTATGTCGCAGCCTAATAAATTTATTGTTCGCCAATATACTAAAGAAGATATCGCACCATTAATTGAATTGCAGCGGGCCTGCTTCCCACTGCCTTACCCGGAAGAGCAGCTTTGGAATCGCGAACAATTATTGAGCCACATTCAAATCTTTCCTCAAGGTGCCTTGTGTGTGGAACTTGAAAATAAAATCATTGCTTCTTCGACTGCTTTAATTATTAACTGGCAACCGAGTGATCCGTCCCATTCTTGGGCTGAAATTGCAGATAATGGATATATCGGCACACATAATCCAAATGGCAACTCGCTATATGGTATCGATATGGCCGTACATCCTCATTGGCGCAAACAGGGTATTGCCAAATTGATGTATCAAGCGCGTTTTGCTTTAGTGCAACAATTAAATTTGGTGCGGTTTTTGGCAGCAGGACGAATGTCTGGTTACCACAATTATCAAAATATAATGACGCCTGAAGAATACGCACAACAAATTGTTCATCATAAAATAAGTGATCCTGCTTTAACGCCGCAATTGTGTGCGGGTTTACAACCCGTGCAAGTATTACAAGATTATATTGCTGATGAAGAATCTAATAATTGTGCATTGCTGATGGAATGGCGAAATCCTGACTATAAGGCAAATACTCATGGTTAAAATAGCGAGTTGTCAATATCAAATTGAATCATTAGCAAACTGGGAAAGTTATCAAAACAAAATAGACGCAATATTGCTGCAAGCACAACTTAAGGATGCACGATTATTGCTATTACCAGAATATGCAGGTATTGAAATAGCCTTTAATCAATACGCGACTGATGCGCTTTTATTTAAAGCCATACAACCCTTCGTAAAACAATATATTGCTTTTTACCAACAATTAGCACAACGCTACCAGATCTATATTCAACCGGGCACCATTATCGAAGAAATTGCTGACAACCGATATGCCAACCGCGCTTATTTTTTTAGCCCAAATGGCACCTATAGCTATCAAGATAAATTACAACTTACCGAATATGAAAAATTAGATAATCTCTTACTGCCAGGGTCCCAACAAACCATTTTCAATACTGCCATTGGTAAAATTGGTATTGCCATATGCTACGATTCGGAATTTCCAGAAGTGGTACACCATCTCACACAAGCAGGCGCAACGTTAATTTTAGTGCCGAGTTATACAGCCACATTGTCTGGCTACCATCGCGTATTTCTTTCCGCGCGCGCGCGTGCCATTGAAAACCAATGTTACGTGGCAGTATCTTACGTCGTCAATGAAGTTCATTTTGGCGCTCAAACGGACTGTACGAATGGTCAAGCTACAATTTTAAGTCCCGCTGATACGGGCTTCCCCGATGATGGTATTATTGCTTCTGGAAAAATGAATGAAGTCAGTATGGTAATAGGCGAAATCTCCACGGATAAAATTGCCTTTGTGCGCCAAAATGGTCAAGTGCATAACTTTGCCGATAGGGCAGATTATGCGCCAAAAATTTTAATGCAAAAAATAACCTTATAATATTCTGCATAAATAGCTCATCATATTGCATCAAATTACACAGACCATTGTTAAATTTATCTTAATCCTCATGCACAATTCCCAAGGCTATTCTTCTAAGAGCACTACATTTTTAAAAACTTGCTCCTAAATCCGTATTTTACTGTTCAACCTTGCAACTTTCAGTAAAAACACCTGTCTATAGTATTAGAGGTAAATACTACGTTGGAGGATTTCTATGCCCTTACTAACGCGAACACACGCTGAAAATATTATTGCTCTAGATGTACTGTGCCAAAAATTATCTAAGGCCATTGAATCATATAATGTTGAATATGCCGGTCAGTCAACGCCAAGCCCTGAACAAAATGCAGAATTAGCAAAAATTCATGCAGATGCACGTCAGTTCAAAAGTCTCATGGCTAAAAATAAAGAGTCACTCACACTTGCCATAGCTGACGGTGCAGAGTTAGCTGAAGAACAGCAACATGTAATGATGCTAGATGGTAATGTCACTACTGAAGAATTTTATCTTGCTGCAAAAAAAATTATGAATTTTTCAGAAAGCACAATCTTTAATACCTTTCTGCAACAAAATCCTCAGAAAGGGTTTAGTTATGGGGCAAAAGTCATAACCGCAATAGACAGCGTTGTGCAGAGTGAAGATGAACTTCAAGGCGTATTGAGTATGATTAAAAAAATTAAACTATACCATGATAATGCCCCAGCAGATGAAAGAAGTGGCTATCGTGCACAACATAAAGAACAAGTACAAGCACTTAAAAATGCTCTTGCCGAATTCAATAAGAGTTACGAAGCTTTAAGACAAGCGTCCGCAAAAGTTGATCTAAATAGACTGCCACCCAAAAACAGAGCACAACTTACGCATTTTGAAAAATTCCATCGCGAACAAATTCAAGAGGGTAGGTTATTAGCCAGTGCCGAACGACTTGAAACACCAAAACTGGCTGCTGGTGTACATCGAAAAATAAAATAACACAGTAAGTCCCTGGCTGTTAATCCACTATTTCAGTCATTACCTATTGCGACGACAATACAATCCATCAGCACATACCTAGGAATCCTGTATAAGTTATTTGCGGCTCTATTGATCAACATTGAATTTAATGGTTAACTTAAAACTAGCGGACTATATTAAGAGAGAACAAAAGGGAAAATAAATAATGTTAACGTTTATACGCTTCATCTTACTTGCCATGTTTATCGGCGCTACGCCACTGATTGCATCGGCAACTTCTATAGTTACGATAGAACGCACAACGACAACTCAGACTACAAGCTCCATACAATACGAAATTCAAAACACGCTTAATTCTTGGACTAAAGCATTGAGCACCGGCTCTTCTGACGCAGTGCTTAAGCTCTATGCAGATAATGCCATTCTACTGCCTACTTTTTCAAAGAAGATTCATGACACGCCATCATTGCGGAAAGCATATTTTGACCATTTAATTACAAAACAGAACTTAAAAGCCGTAATAAATGATTTACGCATACAAGTTTATGGTAATGTTTCCGTGGCTAATGGATTATATACATTTAGCTATGTTGAACATGGCGAAAAAATTACGATACCAGCACGATTTACATTTGTTTATTTAAAAACACCATCGGGTTGGCTCATTGTTGATCATCACTCATCAAAAATGCCATAAAGGCAGATGCTTGGTGATTAATTTTATTTGACGTCATATCCCAACTGCTTGAGTATTGCTTGGCCTACTTCCATTGTTAATGGTTTTTGGATAATAAAATTAATGCCACATTTACGAGCTTTAATTTCATTCTCCTCATTGGTATGCGCCGTTAAAGCAATGATAGGCATCTGTACACGATCCGGATGACTTTTTTCCCATCGCCGAATCATTTTAGCCGTGACATAACCATCCATACCGGGTAAACCCAGATCCATAAACACCAATTGATATTTCTTTTTTTGTACCAAAAGTAAAGCTTCTTCGCCTGTTTCAACAACATCTGCAACGCATTGTAATTCTTCTAGATTAAATTGCGCAATTTTTTGCGCAAGCCTGTCATCTTCTACAATCAAAACATTTGGCTGTGCATTCTTTTTATTTGTATTACAAGTTAGTTTTTGTTTTGCAATATCATCCAAAGAAGCTGGGCGATAGATTCGTGCAATTGAAGCTAAATCAGGTGTTGGCACTTTAAACGGTATGGTGCAAATAAATTTGGAACCCTTGCCTAATTCACTTTCTACCGTTATTTCGCCGCCCATCTCCTCAATAAATTGTTTCACTACACTTAAACCTAAACCCGCTCCTTTATAAGCACCCTGATACGATGCAGTTAATCGCGTAAAGCGGTCAAAAATGATAGCTAAATTATCTTTGGAAATACCAATGCCGGTATCTTCGACCATTATCTTTAAAGTAACACCGCGTTTATTTTGTTCGTCGAGCATCACTCTAATTAATACTTTGCCATCGGGTGTAAATTTAATTGCATTACTCAGTAAATTTAATAATATTCGGTGTAAACGCGAAGCATCTCCAATTAAATATTTGGGAATTGCTGGATCTAGATGAATATTAAATCTTATTTTTTTCTGCTTTACCGTTGGCAGCATCAAGACCATAACACTATCAATAACAAAACTTAACTCAAACTTCACATCAACTATAGGTAAATTATTCGTTTCAATTTTTATGAAATCGATGATTTCATTGAAGATATTTAACAACATCTGACTGGCTTGTTTAATATCATGAACCATTTCTCTATCTTTTTTTTGCACACGCCGCTCAAGCAACTCAGACATGCCAACAATGCCAGATAATGGTGTACGTAAGTCATGACTAATATTGGCAATAAATTCTGATTTGGCGCGATTGGCAATTTCCGCTTTTTCATGTTGAATTAATTTTGCCTGCATATCTTTTAATTGCGTGATATTGATTGATGAACCCATTGTTCCCACAATATGTCCGGCTTTATCATACAAGGGAACTTTAGTCAGTAAAAAAGTTAACAAGCGACCATCTTTGGTTGTTACTTGCTCTTCTTTTGTATGCGGAATTCCGGTAGACATGACCGCTTGGTCGGTTTTAATTAAATTATCAGCCTGCGCAGCCCAAGGTAATTCATAATCTGTTTTGCCAATAATATCATGAGCGTTGTTAAATCCTAATAATTTTGCCAAGACATCATGATAACCAAGATAGCGGCCATTAATATCTTTCCACCAAAGATTACCCGCAATTGAATCAATAACAGCTTCTATCTGCTTTTCATTAGCAATATTATCTTTTTCAATAATTTTCTCACGGGTTATATCTTTACCAATGAGAACATGTCCGGATAAGTGATTTGACTCTCCGTAGATTGGTAAAACTTGCCATACAGCATAATGTATTTCACCTGAAGACAACTTAATTGAATTGGAAAATTCGTGTGTCTTTTTTTGTTGTTTTTTGGTTGCTTGTATCAATATTGAAGGATAATTGTAATTATATTTTTTACAGCGCTGTACAAAATTTTCACCAATCACATCGTCTTGTTTCCAACCAAAAAATCGCTCAGCTACCACATTAAATTCAACGATTTCATTTTTTTCATTAAGACTGATGATGATGTCAGACAAGAAAGGAGAAACGCACGATAATGAAGTTTCTTTAAATGCTGTTAGTAGATCGGGCAAACTAAGTTCTTTTTCCATTATTTTACTTCGCCCCCTATGTTTCTCCGCTTCGAATCTAAATTCGTATTTTTCGCCAATTCTACTCTTTATAGCGATTTTTTCAATAAACAATTCCACTAACCAAGCTAAAGAATGTTGGAGCACTTGAAAAATGAAGGATTTTAAACTCCACATTCAATACCCTGGATGCTTTCGCTCAGGGCATCCCCGTAAGAAAGATTAATTCTGGATCCTCGTGTCTACGGCTGCCAACTATCTAATTTTCTTTAGCGATCATCATGCAGCCTCCGCACGAGGATGACGTGGAAGTGGGGAACGCCACAAACCCACCCTCTTACACACTAACTTCTTTCAGTAATCCCGATTAAATGTTAGCATTCACGACATGGTGCCTCCATCGGTCCCTTCGCAACGTAAAACTGCCAACCCCGTCAGGCCCGGAAGGGAGCAGCGGTAACAGTTAATGCGTGTGCCGAGGTGTGGCTGGTGGAGCACCGCCTATAACCCAAACCCAGGAATAAACAATGAGTTATCAGGTGCTTGCACGCCGATGGCGACCGCAGGATTTTGACTCTGTTGTCGGACAGGTTCATGTGCGCACCGCGTTGCGCAATGCCTTAACCCAACAACGACTGCATCATGCTTACTTATTTACCGGCACACGTGGCACCGGCAAAACAACCATTGCACGCATACTGGCCAAATGCTTAAACTGCCAAACTGGTATTACAGCCACACCTTGCCAAACCTGTAGCGCCTGTGTGGCGCTAGACCAAGGTCACTGTCCAGATTTCATTGAAGTTGACGCTGCCTCGCGCACAAAAGTGGAAGATACGCGTGATTTACTCAATAACGTTCCCTATGCTCCCATGCAATGCCGCTTTAAAATTTATTTGATTGATGAAGTCCATATGCTTTCTGGGCACAGTTTTAATGCGCTATTAAAAACACTGGAAGAACCTCCCGAACACGTTAAATTTTTATTGGCAACGACTGAGCCACAACGTTTACCCATTACCGTTTTATCCCGTTGTTTGCAATTTAATTTAAAAACCATTAGCACAGATGACATTAGCAACCAACTCATCAAGATCTTAACAGCCGAACAAATTCCATTTGAGAACACTGCGCTGAGACAAATCGCTATTGCTGCAGAAGGCAGTATGCGTGATGCATTGAGCATTTTGGACCAAGCCATTATGTTTGGTAATGGCCATATTAAAACGACTGAAATAAGTCAGCTACTTGGCACCATCCATACAACACCCTTACTACAAATATTACAAGCACTGGCGCATAATGATGGCGTTTCACTTTTACAATGTGTTGACCAAATTGCGGCATTCAATCCCGATTACGCACAAACTCTGGCACAGCTATTACAATTGCTACACCAATTGATGTTGCGACAATGCGTACCCGAATATACTTCAACGAACACAAACTTTTCGGAAGAAGAAAGCCTCGAACTCGATCAATTAAGCCAACAATTTAGCAAAGAATCGGTACAATTATTGTATCAAATTGCTTTACATGGCCGACGTGATTTGGCTTTAACTGCTGATGCTAAAATGGGCTTTAGTATTACTTTATTACGCATGCTTAGTTTTAACCCTCTCGCAACCGAACATGGCAATCTCGACATGGGTAATACGAAACCAAAGGTGACGACTGTATCCCATGAACCTAAAGTAACACCGACACAATCACGCCCAATGACAATAGCAGCACCAGCATCTATGCCTGCTGACACAATGCGCACTTCCAGCTCTAACTTAGCCCTAACAGCCGAAAACTGGCCTGCTATCATTAAGCAATTGAAAATTAGTGGTATGACCAGCGCGCTTGCCAATCATTGCCAATTTATTGAACAGAAAAAAAATCAGCTGAGCCTAGCACTAGCAAGTAAACATGCCGCTTTGCATTCAAAAGCACAAGAGCAACAACTTGAACAAGCATTAAGACAATATTTAAGCAATGAAATTGTTTTAGAAATCAAAATTAATGATATGATTGAACCAACGCCTGTAGCTTTAACACAATCTTCACAGGCACATGTACAAAAAACGGCGACACAAGACCCTCATTTACAAGCGCTGATGGATACATTTAATGCTACCATCAGCGTTACAACAAAGGTTGAGTAGTCTGAAATCTATAGATATTACAAACAGGAGCAAATAATGGCTGATGATCCTAATAAACTTGGTAATCTGGGTGACTTAATGCAACAAGCGCAAGAACACGCGCAAAAATTGCAATCAGGGATTGAAAAAGCACAAGAAGAATTATCCAATACCCAAGCAACCGCTGACGCAGGTGCTGGTGCTGTACAGGTGACCATGAATGGTCGTTACGTCACGACAAAAGTAGTGGTTAGTCCTAAAATCTGTACTGGAACACCTGAAGAAATTAGCACGCTTATCGCAACATTAGTACTTGCAGCGAATAATGCAACGACCGAAAAAGTCCAAAAAATTTCGCAGAAAATGCTTACGGGTCTTGCTGGTACTATGGAATTACCGAAAGGCTTGCAAGAAATCTTTAAAGGTGAAGGTCAAGGGGATCAAGATAAATAAACTGATTAATTATTATTTACTGCAGATCAGATGACAACAAGTCCGCTTATTGAAAAATTAATCATGGCGTTGCGTGGGTTACCTGGCGTTGGGCCTAAAACTGCGCAACGGCTTGCTTTTCATATTCTGAGTCGTGATCGTGGTGGCGGCGCACAACTTGCACAATCTTTATCACAAGCAATTGAACAAGTTAAACATTGCCAAATGTGTCGTAATTTTAGTGAATCAGCCATTTGTATCCTGTGCAATAACCAACGGCGAGATCCATCGCAACTCTGCATTGTTGAATCACCCATTGATATTATCGCGATCGAACAAACGGGCAGTTATCACGGTTTATATTTTGTCTTGTTGGGTCACTTATCCCCATTAGATGGTATTGGCCCAGAAGAATTAGGGCTGCAATTACTCGAACAGCGTTTACAGAATGGCCAATTGAAAGAAATCATTTTAGCAACCAATCCTACTTTAGAAGGTGACGCAACAGCACATTATATCGCACAACTTTGCAAACCATTCACAATCACCACCACACGCATTGCTTATGGTGTTCCTGTTGGCGGTGATTTGGAATGGGTGAACAATGATACGCTGGTGCGCGCGTTGACACGTCGCGAAGTGTGGTCGTAGGGTAGTGGGGGTGGTTTGTTTTTTTTGGGTTTTAGTTTGTTGCAATGGCTCGTCGGCCTCCGGCCTCCTGCGCTTTATTTGCCACAAACTAAAACCCAAAAAACAAACCTTGTAATGATGGGAGGATGAAGGAAATGGCTCGTCGCCCTCCGGGCTCCTGCGCTTTATTTGCTACAAGATAAATATCCCCGAAACCTCTGTGATTGCAGTGGTAGTGGATTCTTACTCTCACCCCACGTCATCCCCGTGCGAAGGCTGCATGATAATAGCGAAAGAAAATTAGGTGTATGGCAGCCGCAGACACGGGGATCCAGAATGAATCTTACTTACGGAGATGGTTGTTTGCTTCAACACAAATAACCTACAACCCTATACCGTTCATCATTACGGTGTTGGGTTTATTGGCGCCGGTGCAATTGCTGGTGGCAGTGGTGCAACTGGATTTAGATCGGTACCACCAGGCGTGACTGCCGCCGGGGCCTGTGCTGCGCCGCCAGGCATACTTGTTATCGAAGTCCCATTTGCAGCAGCTGTTGCTGGTAAAGATACATTGGTACTGTAAAAGGCTTGGCAATTGGCACTAAAGTGATCGTCATTAAATGCAATCCATACTTCTTCAATATTGGTTAAATCTATATTTTGACACGAATCGCCAGCTACTTTTCCTTGTAAATATATGGTTAACGCCATTGGACAATTAGCAACGCTACAACTTTGCGGGATTTGGCTTGTACCGTCTGGTAACTCTGGTAATGGATTTTGCACACAAGATGATGCACAGGCACTGCCATTTGGGCTGCTGATTGAATAACCATAATAAGCGCCCGGTAATTGTGAATTAGTTATATTAAAAATAGCAAACCATGGGGAGGTATTCTGACTTTGGTCAGTTGTTGTAGTTTGATCTGGTGTAGCCGTTTGATCTGGTGCGGTGGTTTGGTCCGGCGCAGTTGTCGTGGTGGCTGCTGCTGCATTTGGCGCTGGTGTAGCCGCTGCAGGAACTTGGGGTTGTGGCGGATTCTGTGCATAGGCACTTACAACCATGAAATTCATTCCTATTAATAAATACCGCCAAAATCTATTACTCGACATGCAAACTCCTTTTCGTACTGCATTCTCTTCCGCAAAAAGTATAACTGATTTTTATACGATTTGCTGATTATTTCTTGCAGTCATCCGTTGCGGTTTAGAACGCGCAATTTCAGCCACAGACAATATAAATGTTAGCCATTCTGTCCACGATGACGTAACCAATGATCCATTAAAACCAAGGCAACCATTGCTTCCACAATTGGTGTGGCACGAATACCCACACAAGGATCATGCCGACCTTTGCTCACAACTTCTGTTGCCACATTCTCTATCGTTACCGTTTGACCTGGCTTAAGGATACTGGGTGTCGGTTTAAATGCAACACGTGCGATGATGGGTTGCCCTGTTGAAATTCCACCTAAAATGCCCCCAGCATGATTACTTAAAAACCCTTGCGGACTAATCTCATCACGAAATTCACTGCCTTTGGCTGTTACACAACGCATACCATCGCCAATCTCCACAGCCTTTGCGGCATTGATACTCATCAGTGCGGCGGCAAGATCAGCATTCAATTTATTAAATACTGGCTCACCCAAACCCACCGGCACATTAAGCGCCTCCACATAAACGCGCGCACCAATTGAATCACCCGCTTTGCGTAAGTCATGAATCAATGTTTCCAAATCAGCAATTTTTTCCGGGTAACCAGTAAAAAATGGGTTTTGATTTACTGCGGCCCAATCATGACATGGTAACTCGATTGTGCCCATTTGTTCCAAACAACCGCGAATGACAATACCCAAGTGTTGCTGTAAATATTTTTTTGCAATGGCTCCAGCCGCAACCCGCACAATTGTTTCGCGGGCCGATGCGCGGCCGCCACCTTGATGATCACGGATCCCATATTTATGCCAATAAGTATAATCAGCATGCGCCGGTCGAAATACTTGTGCGAGCGCTTGATAATCTTGGCTGCGGGCATCTGTATTGCGAATGAGTAAACCGATGGGCGTACCAGTTGTTTTTCCTTCAAATACTCCTGATAAAATTTCAACGCGATCAGCTTCGCTGCGTTGTGATACATGTTTGGAACGTCCCGTGCGACGCCGATCAATTTCTACTTGGATATCTTCCTCACTGAGCACTAGACCCGGTGGACAACCATCAATCACACCACCTAAAGCAACACCGTGGCTCTCGCCAAAAGTGGTAATGCGAAATGATTGTCCAAATGTATTTCCCGGCACTGTATCGGTTCCCAACTTAAATATTGATAAACACCTTACTCAAATTACTTAATCGATGCAATGCATCATTTTTACGACTGACACTCAAATTGTCGCGGAAGTATTCATAGTCATCGCATTTATTTTTTCAGCTTCCGCTTGAGAACGCGCTTTAAAAGATAAGACCATATTTTGTTTTGCTTTAATTGCACTGTCTTGTTCTTGCGTGGATGGATTGTTAGCTAAATCTTGTAATTTTTGCCAAAAAGCTGCTTTGCCTCGGTTTGCAAAATAGACAGTCATTGGTCCTGATCTTTGTTGATCATTTGCAGGAACAATGAAACTTTTCAGTGTTTTTGAATGGCGACTAATTAATGATGCCATTGGTAATGACGAAGTAGGTAAACGTTCCTGCGCAGATTGTAGATCTGCCTCTGCTAATGAATGGTTACTTGGTTGTATTGTGTTCGCTCTAACAAGCTGATCAGATCGATGGCGCTTCGAGGCACGGCGCACGAGTTCGCCGGCATCGTATGACAGTGGTATTGGCAAGCAACGATTTGAAGATTTGTTCGGTAACAGATCTTTTAAATATTTCTTTTGTATTTTTACCCGTCGAAATTCAGAATTGGTTAAGGTTAGTTTCCAATCTCTGGTTAAGGACAAATAAAAATTTTGTACAAATTTTCGATACATCGTTGCCGCAAAACAACTCACAATTAATCCCGGTAGGATGAAAAATAATGTGGCCACAAC
>CAYSGV010000006.1:0-27628 GCA_964430685.1 uncultured Gammaproteobacteria bacterium | reverse complement strand
AATTTACTGCCCAATGTTGCTTTAGGTGATGCAGTAGATATGGTTATTCAAGCCATTGCTGATATGCATTTACCTGCAACGATTCGCGGTTCATTTCGTGGGACAGCACAAGCCTTTCAAGATTCTTTAGCTAATGAACCTTATTTGATATTAGCAGCATTACTCGCGGTTTATATTGTGTTGGGTATGCTTTATGAGAGCATTGTGCATCCTATAACCATTCTATCCACTTTGCCATCGGCTGGAGTGGGTGCGTTGTTAGCACTCATTATTGCACGCATTGATTTTAGTATCATTGCGCTTATAGGCATTATATTACTGATTGGCATCGTTAAGAAAAATGCAATTATGATGATTGATTTCGCCTTAGAACTTGAAAAAAATAATAAACTTTCATCATTCGAAGCAATACATCAAGCTGCTTGTTTACGTTTTCGCCCGATTATGATGACAACGATGGCAGCAATGTTTGGTGCCATACCGTTGGTTATCGGATTTGGTCTTGGCTCTGAATTGCGTCGCCCATTAGGTATTGCAATTGTGGGTGGTTTAATTGTCAGTCAAATGTTGACGTTATACACCACACCCGTTATCTATTTAACAATGGATCGCTTCAGATTGTGGTGTAAACAATATATACAATCACGATTGCCAATATACAACAGAGATTTTCGTTAAAGAATTGAAGGAGATGGGTTTTGAGAATTCACAAAACTTTAATGCTGTGTATCATTTTGAGCTTGGTCAGTGCATGCACCGTTGGACCGAATTATGTGCGACCCAGTGTGGTTGTGCCGACAAAATATAAAGAAGCTGATCCGGGTTGGAAAATAGCGCAACCTCATGACCATTGTGATCGTGGTGAATGGTGGAAAATATTTAATGATGAACAACTCGACAAACTAGAAACACTGCTTAACACTAGCAATCAAAATATCATTGCCGCAAAAGCAAATTACGAACAAGCACGTGCATTAGTTGATGTGGCCAGAGCTGCATATTTTCCCACTGTTGGCAGTGCATTGGGTGTGAGTCGGCAAAAACAATCCGCCAGTGCTGCGAGAACCACGCGCATCACATCAACAACCGGCCAATCAACAACAGCAACAGGCGCAAATTATTTAACCAGCTATTCATTTTTACTCAATTCAACTTGGGTACCTGATTTATGGGGTAGTGTACGCCGTTCCGTTGAAGCCAGTGTTGATAGTGCGCAAGCAAGTAAAGCACAACTGGCATTGGTACGCCTGACGCAACAAGCAGCATTAGCACAATTTTATTTTGAATTGCGTGCACTCGACGACGACCAAAAATGGTTAGATGCATTAGTTGTGGCAAATAAAAAGTTATTACAAATTACCAAAAACCGCACTGCCTCGGGTGTGGATGATTTGGCTAATGTTTTACAAGCGAGAAGCTTATTGGAAACAGCAGAAGCTGCAGCGATTAATAATAAAGTGAATCGCGCACAATTCGAACATGCCATTGCGGTTTTAATTGGTCAGCCACCAGCGACATTTTCTATTACACCAAAACCACTCACCGCAAAACCACCTCTCATTCCGGCAGAACTACCCGCAACATTACTTGAACGACGTCCTGATGTGGCACAAAGCGAGCGCTTAGCGGCTGCAGCGAATGCAGAAATAGGTATCGCCACTGCTGCTTATTTTCCAAATCTCACTTTAGCAGGTAGCGGTACGTTCCAAAACAATACCTTTGCCCATTTATTTGCATTACCAAATTTAAGTTGGACAGCGAATGCATTGTTGGCGGAAACGTTATTTGATGGCGGCTTACGCCGAGCGAATGTTAGAGCAGCGCGAGCAAATTACGATAGTGCTGTAGCCAATTATCGACAAACCGTGCTTGCTGCCTTTCAAGAGGTTGAAGATAATTTAAGCGCTCAAAAAATTCTTCACGATGAATCCATTGTGCTTCATAAAGCACTAGCTGATGCAAAACTCGCGCTAAAGTTAGTAAACAACCAATACGCAGCCGGCATAGCGCAATTTTCAGATGTTTTAAATGCGCAAATGCTAGAGTATACAGCGCAAAAAAATGTAGCGGATGTTGACGCCTTGCGCATGACCACTGCTGTGACTTTAATCATGGCATTAGGCGGCGGTTGGGATGTAGGGGAAATAAAATAAAAACTAAGGATTGACTATATTTAGTTTTTCTGCCTTAGACAGCTTGTCATCAAGTGTCATCAAAGTAGTTAATAATGAAAAAACTTGCTTTAGGGAGAGATTGTCTGCTAATAAATAACGTTCAGCAAGTTTAATATCTTGATTAAACTCGTGTCCCACGTGTTCACGTATCATCAGGCATTGTTGGAGCATCAATTGCAAATTGCTTGCCTCAGCTGAATCCTTATTAATAAAAGTGTATATTCGCCTATCTAAACATTCCTCTTGTTCAACGCCTGATTTTTTCAAAAACAAACGGTAATTCTGACCGACAAGGGCTAATCCTAATTTTGTTATAATCACAATATCTGGAAACAAACAAAAATCTTCAACGGTATCAATTTGTAAATCACGAGCGAAGGGAACAACATCTGCAATGACCATGACTAAATGTGTGCATAATTCATCAGCCGACAAAGTACTTTCATGATTGGCCGTAACTAATACTTGATGACACTGATAAAATTCAGTTTGTGTAATTTTATTATCCAGTCTCTTAATATCTGGACAATTACTCTGCACCAACTGAAATTGGTTGCTGAGTAATAAGGAGACCATATGCGCAAACTGAAGAAAATCATGGGCTGGCATCTTATAAAATAAATGCATAACAAAATTTCGCATCATTGCTGCAACGGGCCGCGAGATAATGTTTTGCTCTGGTGTCGTATCAATGTAATGCAGCAATGCTTCACATGCTCTTAAAAAGTGATAAGAAATGTAATAGTGCGTATCTTTTGAATAATAGTCATCAGCATTTAATCTATTTACCCGATTAATGATTACTTGCACTTCAAATAAACAATATTCTATAAATCTATTTTCATCATCGATTACTACCATATGATAATCAGTTGCAACTATTTCTGGTTTTTGTGCCGGCGTAAAAATAGACTGACTATTTAATAAATCTGTTTGCCTGATTGGTGCGATCAGAATTATTTGACCAAATTCATGATCAATACCTAAATCAAACGCAGTCAATCCTTTGCTTTGCATCAATTGCGATGAATTTTTTCCCCGATATGGCCCAGCTTGATTCATTTGACTAAACTTTGCACCATTTGCTAGTAACATTTTTGCTGTTGCTAGATCACCAAAATAAAGTGCTGCATACAATGGTGTGGTGCCTTTATTAATTAAGGCAATAATTTGGTCGTTCACTTTCAAATGTTGTAATAATACAGTAATAGCAAGAGGATCCATTGCACTTTGCTTAATAGCTACAATCATGGGCGAGGCAATACATCGTCCTCGAATTTGTTGGCATAAAAAAGGTAGCGCGCCTTTTTCTAAAAGTTTGCGCATTGCAAAACCATTTCTGTATATGATCGACACCAGTAATAGTGATAATTCACTATTTGCAAATGGTATGCATTGATGCGGGTCATTTATTTTATCAAGCATTAATTCTAGCGCTTCATTAAAATATAGGCTTATTGCAATGCCAATTGGCGTATGCCCTTCTTTGTCGCCTGGACCACAAGGCAAACAAGGAGAGGCACCGCTTGCTAGACATTGCCGGACAGCATCAAGCCGCCTAAGTCCTGTAGCATAACTAAGGGCTGTAATACCTGACAATACGCCCTCAGACAATACGCGATCAGCGGAATAGCCTTTATCTAAACAGATTTGCACTAATTTTGGTAAATGATTTTCGATAGCTATAAGTATTAAATTTAATTGATGGCCATTATATTGAAAGGTGGCATTGAGTACTGCATCCGGTGGCTGTAACATTCGAATGAGTTGTGCATCACCTTTTTGATGAGCGCTAAGATAAGCGAGCATACGAATGAGTAGATGTTGTGGATTTTGCCAGTCCACAACATCTTTTTCTAATAATAAAGCAACTATTTTTTGGCAATTTTCTTCTGCAGAGACTGCAAGTGTAAGCGGACTTGATTTATCGCTACTAATCGTATAGATATCAGCGCCCTGTGATTTAAGCATGCGCACCATATTGACATCTCCAAGATCACAAGCGCAACACAAGGCAGTGTAATGATGATATTGCCCGTCTGCCGCTTCCTCATTCATATCGATAAGCTCTTTCAAACTTGCAAGCTTAGCAACCAATCCCAAATGACTTCCTAACACAGCAGCAATCAATGGCGTAGTGCCTTTAAGATAACCACAATCACAATAACATTTTTTAAAATCAAACTGTTCTGCAGCCAAATGTTGAATGATATCAAGTCTGCCTTTATATGCTGCATAAGTAATAAAAGATGGGTGGTGTAAAATACTTATTGATAATTCTTTTTCTAATTGCTTTATCTCAATGATCGAATAGCGCTCAGTTATAGTTGTATAATAAATAATCATTCCTTTGGTAAAAAACTCCGGTATATTTTTTTGGTTTTCAGGTATGATTTCAGCCTGCGCACCAAGGTTAATTGCATAATGCCGGTATAATAAACCAAGCATCGGAAAACTTTTAGTCGATAATGAATTGGCAAAAGGCGTTAAGGCGCGGATACACCTATCACGCATTCGTTGTAGCGAGTGAGTATGTTTCGTGCCATGTGCTAATAAAATCTGGACCATAGCAACATTGTTGGTTATAGAGCATAACGCCAATGGTGAAATACTTTTGATCGTACTTGCATCCCCCGTCGTGGAAACCCCTAATAAATCCATTGAACTTTGTAAATCAAATTCTACATTTGAGTCTGCTTGTGCACCAAGCAATAAACGTACTAAATTTTGTTTATCCTTAATTACGAGAATGGCCAGTGGTGGTACGGCAATCTGATTATTATTTTCAATGGGTACAACACTTTGATTTGCATCTGCTCCCGCTGCTAATATAATTTCCACTATTTTTTCAGCATTACGGTGATTAGACTGTAACGCAATAAATAGTGCACTTTTATTAAGAAATTTTTTATTGTTGCCTTTGTAATAAATATTAACGAATTGCTTTAAACGATCTTTAGGGTCTACATAAGTGGCTTGGCTTAATATTTTATTTATTAATTTTTGCAAATTGACGCTGTCACCGCTTGATACCAGTGTAAATAATTCTTCTACCTCCACGGGTACCGTTTCATTTGCTTTGCGCATGAATCATCCTCTAAATTATTAATTATATAAAATAACTTTCTATTCTAATCATGTTTTCTTAAGAAAACATTAAGGATTACTGTTAATTGTTAATATTTACCATTCAATCTTTGCAAAAGGAGGTGAAAATGTTATTTTTAACGCAACTTTACAGGAGTTTTAATATATGTCTTGCGCGCTTATTTTCCACCCAGGCTGTCTGTTACATGAAAATGGCTATGGCCATCCAGAACAACCGGAGCGCATACAAGTGATTCAAACCGCACTAATCAATTCCGAACTCAATGCATTGATTCAACATCATTTGCCTCCGGAAGCAACACGTGAACAATTGATACGCTCACATGATGCAGCTTATGTTGATCGCATTTTTCAAATTTCGCCCCAATCAGGCTTGCTACCGCTCGATCCTGATACCTGCATGAATCCACACACCTTGACTGCTGCATTATATGCTGCGGGTGCAAATATTTTGGCAGTTGATTTGGTAATGAATGGCAAAGTGGCTAGTGCATTTTGTAATGTACGGCCACCCGGTCATCATGCCGAACGTGCGCACGCAATGGGTTTTTGTATTTTTAATAATTTGGCTGTGGGTATTGCACATGCCTTTGTGATACATGGTTTACAACGAATAGCTATTGTCGATTTCGATGTACACCATGGCAATGGTACTGAAGATATTTTTAAAAATGATCCACGTGTACTGTTTTGCTCTTCATTCGAACACCCTTTTTATCCTTTTAGTGGTGCGCAGAGTAAAAGTGATCACATCATTAATATTCCTCTTTCTGCAGGCACAAATAGTACAATGTTTCGTGAACGCGTGGCTAAATATTGGTTTGCTGCAATCCGTGACTTTAAACCAGAACTGATTTATTTCTCTGCTGGTTTCGATGCTTATTATCAAGACAATATGGCACATTTACTCTTACACACTGAAGATTATGCATGGATAACTGAAGAAATAAAAAAAATAGCTGATGATGTATGTGGGGGCCGCATGATTTCAACCTTAGAAGGTGGCTATTATCTTCCGAAATTAGGTCAATGTGTAGTGGCACATGTGCGCGCATTATTGGGAAAGCAAAATCCGTTACGTTGAATATGTAAGTTGTTTTGGGCAGTGTTTAGGCTATGGTCTGCGTTGCGTATTCTCGTATTTTTGCTGACTATCACCGTGCTGTTTATGCTCTAAAAAAAGCATTTGTGTAACAACATAGGGTAATAACATTAATTGTTTTTCGGGTGGATATGTCGTTGAGGATAGGCAGAGTAAGTTTTGCATACGTGCTAATGCTCGTTCTTTTTCTTCTACTGGCAATTGTTCCATTATTTTATTAAAAAGTTCGCTATGCGTGAAATGCGTACAATTTATAATGATGACTTTTCTATTCCCTTGGTCGTGTGCAAAATGAAGTACTCTTACTAGTTGTTCGATACTGTGTGTTGAGACTTTTTTACTGTTAAAGCTACTTTCGATTATTTCAATGGTTATGATAGGACAAGTTGTCCTGGTAAATGGAACAAGTGTTATCGATTCAGATGAAGATTTATCGCCTCTGTGTTTTATCACGATCATGTTTAGCCACTGTTTTTGCAATTCGGTAAGTTTCATATAGCAAGGACCAGTTCCTGTTCCTTTGAGTAACGACATTGTAATTTGATCTAATATTCTACCATCAAAAGCTGGTATTACTTCAACATTGTCTATTGCTCGACACATAAAACTCGAACGACTGACAATTATACCAATAGATTGTTTAGCATTTACGGCAAGTAACCTCGATATTTTCATAGCATCAGGCAACTCATTTAAATCACATAGGTCATTAGGTGTTTGTCTTTGACTTTGTCCGGTTAATACATTTCGCATAATAGTATGTTGATATCTAGAGGTGGTATATCCAGGGAGCAGTGGATAACGGTATTCTACACTTTGCTCGTTGTACTCATTAGATAATGTCATTTTAACATTTGAAGTAATGAATAATCCTTTAGCCTCATTGAAAAGATACCAGCGAGTTAATTCATCCTTTAAAATTTTTCCAGCAACACTGACGAGATTATCATCATCTAGAAATACGACATCAATATCATGTAACCATGTTCGTATCTTCGATCGATACATCAATATTTCTTCCATGCTTTTTGCTTCATCAAGAAAACTATTCTGCACTACTTCTGAAAGCCAAAGTACCTTTTTCCCACGACTACTCAGTTCCTTAGCGCTACATACTGCTAAAGCCGTTTTACCTATTCCTGCATTGCCACCTAAAGCCACACGTGCAGGTTGGCCAGACATTATTTTTGCACAAAAATACAATGCCGTTTCTTGTAGCTCGTATTGATCTAAGCTATCTGCGCTAAATTGTTCGAAAGTAATTGTCCGATTCTCTGCTGGAATCCGTTCATTTAATAAGGTATGAACATTCAATTGGAAATCGAGTAAGTATACATAATTGCTTGATTGACAAAAGACATCGTCTTTCATTTGCGAATACCAAGCGATGAACTGTTTAAAATCGAATTTTAAAAAATGTTCCGGTGCGCTTTTTTTAGCTGCGCGCCACTGCTCATAAGTAATTTCATATCCGCTTAAGTCCTGTGCATATTTGATTAATTGCGCATAGGTTAACCCTAGTCCTGGATATACTCTATCTTTATCGAATTTCGCTAAAAGAGTTATTTCCTGGCTATCATATATATCTTGCGGTGCATTAAAGGCATCGTAAAGCTGCTGTTCAACATTCTTTTTTTGCCAGTCTGTGGTCTGCGCTGTTGGATCAAAGAGAATAAGGCTATCACCAATTTGTATTGCGTTTTGCGCATTTAAATTGCCGCCTGGATGTTTGAGTAGATAGAAATAATGATTAGGTATATGGACGATTTTAACAGTATGTACGCCCTTTGTGTCATCGCGGTTAAAAAATGGATAGAGCGGATTACCTAGATATGGTTTCTCCGGATTATCGATTCTTACATCACAAAATTGTATTATAAAAAATGGAGCATTACCAAATAGATGATTAAATTCTTCATCACCTAACATTGCACGTATACCAAACCACATGCTCAGTTGGCAAAACATACCGCAGTCAATAACAGTGGGCCCTTGCAGAAATGAGTTTAGCGCTGCAGCAAGATTATCACCTTTATAAACAAAACATCTAACCCCGCCTTGAACTGCGAAACCCCATTTTAAAGGGGCCAACGAATTCAACTGATTTGCTTCTAGCTGTTCGGATGTCTGTTGGTACCATTGTTGGGCTAGGTCGCTATTGTAATGCAACCCTGCGAATGAATGGCCAAAAAATACTTCACGTGCTGCTGGGGATAGATTTGCAATTCGGGTAAATTCACGTACGCCACGTGCAAAAACATCTGGCGTCACACCCCCACGCTGACGTAAGGAAGCAAAATACTCTGCTAAACCAGAAGCAGGCGCTGAGCGATGCAAGGATGAAAAAAACTCTCGTGCGCGATTCATAATTGATGATTGTAACTCCGCTTAAAGGTAAGGTTCAATTTACAAGATCATGATTTTACCATATTTTTTTAATAAGAATGGCTATTTCAATCCCTGCTGTAGGAGGGTATATTCATCTGTTTCGAATGTTTCGTTTATTTCGAATATATGCTATTATTACATTGTAAGCTGAAATTGAATGAGGGCTAAACATGCACATTGCAACCAATCCAAAAGTTACTGAATCACCAGTCCTGCCTACTGCACATGAAGCAAGCTTGGCAAAAATATCCAGCCAAGCAGTGGCGGCTTATATTCAATCAACTCCCACACCCGAAATTGCCTTGATCAAAGAAGGAAATGTCAGAGAAAAAGTAGCCATTCCGCCTGCAGCATTACGCTTACTGGCAGATATTCTGACCCAAATGTCTAAAGGTAATGCTGTCACGATTATTCCAATTCATGCTGAACTGACTACTCAGGAAGCAGCTGATTTACTCAATGTTTCACGGCCTTACTTGGTCAATTTGCTAGAACATAAAGAAATTCCATTTCGTAAAGTAGGTATGCATCGACGGGTATTAGCAAAAGATATATTGGCATACAAAGCAAAAATTGATGAAGCTAGACTAAAAACATTGGCAGAGCTTACAAAACAGGCGCAAGAGAATGATATGGGATATTAAATATGTCCCATATTATTGCATTATATGATTCTTGTGTAATGTATCCTGCACCATTACGCGACTTACTTATGCATTTAGCGTTAACAGATTTGTTTCATGCCAAATGGACTGAGGCTATCCATGATGAGTGGATACGAAATGTTTTAAAAAATCGTCCTGATCTTACTTTGCAACAATTACAAAGAACGCGCGAATTGATGAATACACATGTTCGCGATTGTTTAGTAACAAATTATGAAAAACTAATACCATCCTTATCATTACCCGATCCAAATGATCGGCATGTATTGGCAGCAGCTATTCGAACATCGGCCTCCGTTATTATAACTTATAATTTAAAAGATTTTCCTACTGAAATAATGTTGAAATACGATATTGATGTTCTTCATCCTGATGAATTTGTCTCTTCTTTAATTGAATTGGCTCCCGGCACAGTCTGTGCTGCAATAAAAAGGTTACGAGATAATTTAAAAAATCCACCCATAGAAGTTAATAAATACCTAGATATACTCGAACGTCAATCATTATCGCAAGTAGTAAGTAAGCTTAAGGAGTATAGGGAATTAATTTGATTATCTAACTGGCTTATGTGTTGCTAGCTTAGCTGGTTATGCTATATTTCTCTTCATTCTGACTTGAAGGAGTATTAATGTTAAGGAAATCCAAAGTAATTGCAATATTTGTGGCTATAATAGCAGTATTATTAATAACATACATAATCACAATATCAATAGGCCCTAAAAGTAATTCGGCACTTAACCCAACTAACAATAATTTAAATGAGCAAATAAACACTGCACCAGTATATGCTCCAGACAATAATGCAAACAAACCTTTAATCAATCCTGAGGGAAATTATATTCCGTTACCGGTTGAACCAACAAACCCCAAACCAAAAGATAAATAAAAGGAACGATAATGGATGATTTATCAAGAAGAGAAAAATTTATCTTATATACAAATGGCAGAAGAGAGCTATTTGAGCAAATGCTATCTGCATCACAATTCTATGATAAAGCTATACTCACATTATCCTCTGCTTCTTTAGGGCTAATATATACGTTAGCTCATCTAGGTCATGCAATGAATGCAATATTCTTGTTATATATTTCATGCGCGTTCTTTATTCTCTCTATTATAACTTCTCTCCTATCATTTTTATTAGTACAGAAACATGCGCAAAAAAGAATAAAATATATAATGAATCATTTCTTACCAAATCAAATAAATTCTGATAACGAGGAACACTTGAGCACCAGAATGATATTTGGTTCACAAATTTGTTCAGGTATTTGGTTTGTTCTAGCAATAATAATCTTAACAACTTTTGTTAGTATAAACATTCCTGCTATAAAATCAACTTCATCAATTGCCATGTATATCGAATCGGTTAATTGATAATAACGATAGTAAATCTTGTTACTTATGTGAGATATAATTTATATATCTAATTTGATACAAATATTATATTTTCTCATGTATATATAACATTTATGCCTTTAATTACGAAGATTTGCGTGAATTGTTTGCTCCATGGCCGCTCTCTAACGGTCACGGTTCAGTAATGTTTATGCAGGCATTTTTGCACAGTAACGTCCATAAAAAAATGTTGTATTTCGCCGACCAAAATTAATTCAATAATTCACTGACTACAGCAATTACAAACATAATAATTAATCACACAACTTGTTAATTACTGTTTGGGCCTATCATCCGTATTTATGTGTTGCGTTGGATTTGCGGTTGTGGTTTCGCCAAGACTTGTAGCTTGCCGTGTAACACCCTGCGCGAATGCGCTTCTATTCCGTTCTGTTTGACTAAGCGATTCCGTATTGCGACGTTCAAGTTGTGTAGGGCCTTCACTGCCTGTCAGCTGGGCTGCTTGCCGACTTGCTTCCGGAATAATTGTTACCGTTTTTTGTCGTTTTAATCGCTCAGTACTTGCACTTCGCGTTTGACGGTCTGATTGCTCAGGTACAGTTGATCTACTGCGATCCGTGTCTTTCATCATCGTATTACTCCTTTTCATTCCTTTGGTGGTTTGCTGTTCTTCTTCTAATATTGGTGCGGTATCTTGTGCAACGTTTTGTATAGCAGTACCGAGTGATGGATTAGAGACTGGTATCTGAGCAAATAAAGAAGGTGTTTCTAATGTTGCGGACTGTAACGCCATTTCTTGTGCACGCGCCATATATTCTTGTTTAGCATTGTCTTTCGCTTGCTGCATTAATATTTCTAGTTCATTTATTTGGCGACCAATTTTGCAAATTTGTTTAGCTAATGCTTCTGATGCTGGTGAAACGCCTAACGTATTAGCTGGGAGTAGTAATTGCTGTTCTCGTGCTTGTTCAATCAACTGACGCAACTGCTGAATTTTAACTTGATAACTATAATTATTATCTTCTTCTACTGCTTCTTCTTTAGGCTCTAGCTCTTTTGGACCGCTGTCTATAACCACACCATCCATGCCAACAACTTCTGGGCTACCAAATCCATCATCTTGGCTTCCTAAGTTGAAGCTACCCTCTTGACTAGATAAATACTCTTCTTCGTCTTTATACTCCTCAAAATCAGAATTATCCCACTGCGAATCACTTGGGGAAGATGGTGGAATAGGAAATTCGGATTCTGGTAATTGATTAAATGGTATCCCATTTGCCCGTTCTATTTCTGCTTCGATAACAGATTCTAAATCAAGACTAGCGTAATGTTCGACTTTTTCTTCAAATTGATTTAATTGATCGATCAGAATATCATTTTCAGACATACCTATTTCAAAAGCGGTAGGATAGCGGTATTGCATTGCTTCATTAACTTTTTTATAAAGCAATTCACCGCTTATTTGCCATGGAATATTCGTTTTATCGACCACTTCTTGCCAAGCAGGAAGAGCTGCGTAACCATTTGCGGTATAATCTGCAGCAACTTTATCAAGAAATCCACGCATAATACTTTCATGATGGCGTTCTTCTAAATTTGGACATAAGGTAAAAATTAATGCCAAGTGATCCGCGGCTAGGGTATAGAGTCGCGTTGGTGGTTCACTTTGATAACGTGTTTTGGCTTCCATGCTTTCTGTATCTGGTTTTGGCGTTTGTGGATACGCTGTGGTGAACCAAGCTTGCGGGAATGGTCGATAATCAAAGACATTGTGTACATGAGCAATTACCTCATTGAGCTGTGTCTGCGATAATAAGTATTGTCCTTCTTTTAGGTCTCGATATTTTCTTTCTATTCCTGATGTGCTTTTTGATTTTTTATCTAATTTAGGTACTTGTTCTGTGTTCATCAATCGTGCGGACTGTGGCTTTGCGGCCTCTACCTGTTCGGAAGTAGAATCAAAATGAGAAAGGATAAAATCCGCGAAAGCAAGAACTTTAACCGCTTCAGTTACCGCCGTACTTTCTGATTTATCGTCTACGAGCGTTTTCGTCTCTGCTGTTGGGTTCACATAATAGCTTCGGTCTGTTTTCGGTTTTGCTTTTTGTTTTGATTTCGATTCTGCTTTCGGTTCTTCACTACCACGCATGACCGTTAAATGCTCATTGCAGATTGCAAAAAATTGTGTGGCTAATTGGCTTGTTTCAGTCCAAGCGGAATTTTGCACAACATTTTGTGCTCGTGCAAAAGTTGGCATGGCTTGTGGCGGCTGTGTTACCTCCCCGTAATAGGTGAAATAAGCTTGTTTACGTTCATTTGCTTCATGAAATGCAATAGAAGTTTTTAATGTTTGATCGAGTACTTGCTTGGCAGCAACCATTTGCGCGTGAGCATCATCTGCAGCTTTTTTAAATATTTGCTCAGCAGTTATTAGTGAATTATTTTCTTCTGTTAAAACACTCTCACGTTCACCCAGCACCTCTAGATTTGCTGTTTCTGTTTGTATAATGTTATTATATTGTTCATTTATTTGTTGGATGTTATTTTGAAATCCGGGAAAACGAAAGTTTAATTGCTGAATAGCAAATTGCTGTGATCCGTTGTCATTTTGCAAATGATTTATTATTTCCGGTGTTATCAGTAATGGTGGTTGACCAATCATCGCACGCTGATATTGTAAACTTGTGATCTGTTGCTGTAGTATTAGATTAAATTGTTTATCAACATAGGTTCTATAATTCGTTAAATTGTCGTTTATTTGTGCTTTTCTTTCTGCAATTTTCGCTAGCTCTTGATAATTTGCCTCAACTTGATTATAACAGCGCTTAAATTTTGCATCGCAGTCTAAAAATTCCTTTTCTGCTTGCTTGAAATTACTGACATCGCGTTCGACTTTATATCGAGTTGCATAGGTGTAAGGATTTTGCGTATCGGCGGGTTCTGCAACAGGTTCTTCGCCCAATCTCAACCAAATCATATTTATTGCTTGATCAATTTGTGTTGGGGAAATCTCTCTACTATTACGTGTATCATAAGGCATTGCCAATGTATCCATTGCACCCAAGATCACTTTTGCCATGATACCACTATCATAGCCGGGCTCAGCAAAATCAATTAAAACATGTTTTAAAAAGCTAATGGGCGTGACGTGACGGTCTTGCGGACTTGAATCTCTTTGCTGTGCTTTGACCGAACTAGGATGACCTTGGCTATCAAGATTACTAACTATTCGACCTGTTTTCTGGTCGATAAAAGGCTTAAAGACTTGATTGACTGCGGGCCTTTCTCTAGCACTTTGTACAACGGCACGGGCGCGCTCTACAGCTTCCGGTAAATTTCGTAATTGTTCTACTTCTTGCAATTCTGTGGTCATCTTATGAACTGCTGAATTATATTCTCTCATTTCTACAAGGCATGCTTCTCTGCGCTCTTTGAGTGACATCAATGTAGTATCTAATTGCTGTATTTGCCCTACGACCCCATTTCTTTCTCCATCAAAAGATTTTCTACCTTCAGCCAATTTTAGATTATGTTTCTCATATAATGGCTGTATTTGATTAGCGGTTTCTGGATTGGATGAAAGTTGTAAAATATTATTAAATAATTCCTGATTTTGTGCTGATTCGTATACTTGCCATTTCTGGTCGAGTTGCTGTATTTTTTCTGATAATTCTCTACGTTGCTCCATCAATTTTTCTTGTAAAATAAGTATTTCTTCGACTTCAGCTTGAAGTTGCTCACCTTTTTTAGAGAACTGATTAACACTGGTAGGAAATGCTCTTGACTCGAATGAATTTACAGCCATTGATGGTTCTTGCCGAACACTTGCCACGTGAGGGTTCAACACACTTCGTTGTTGTATCCCTGGTTCGACGAATTGGGGTTGCACCATTTCTCGTTCACCAGTTTGCACAACTCGTTGCACGGGTTTTGCTGCTGTTGGTGCTTGGCCGAATTGTTCTTGTACGCGTTGCGTTTCTGCAAAATATTGGTAATGACTCTTTGCTAAATCGGGTTGAACATCTTTTCCTTTATCTTGTTCCTCTTGCAAAGTTTTTGCTAAGTCTTGCAATTTTTGCACACGCTCTTTTAACTTTTCTTTAACTCCCTCTTCATCTTCGCCCATGAGTCCCTGTGCACGCTGAGTTCCCAATGCAGCAGAGCCATCGGGCATTGCCGGTATTACAATGGTGCGACCATTGCGTAAATGCTGCTCTAATTCATCAAAGGTTGTATCAATATGTACCTTTAGTAACTCACTTGTCTTTTTTGTTTTTTCTTCACCTGATGTAAGTGTACAAGTTGCAACACCCATTACATTTGGCGGATAATAACTAGGACCATTTCCATTGTGTAATGGCAGCATCGTCTCAGCTTGTCCACCGCCACCTTGAATAATGGGTTGATAGTTAGAGTGAAATTGTAAGCTTAATCTCGTTTTATTATAGGCATTATATGTCCCATCATTAAAGTCTGATTGCAATTGTTGTTGGTATTGCTGCCTAAAACGATTATTCCCTTCAATATTATCGCCAAATACAAAAAGCACATCAGGATGGTCTTTAATATAAACTCTTTTTTCAACTGGCGTATTTAAACCCCACGCCTTATGATTTTGTTTGGCAACATTATAATTATTTTCTTCATAAAACAGCCATGTGGCTGTATCACCACCATTACCATAGAGAATAACTTGCGGCCCCTTATTCTCTTTTAATCTTCTCTTAAGTTCATCGGAGTCCGTTACATGAATAGAAGTTTCTTGTGCTTTTTGTGACATAACATCATCCTACTAGTTGAATACCTATCTAATTAGAGTTTTATTCTAGTAGAAAGTTCACGCATATTTAAACCTTGGCAATCAACAACAAGTTGCTGAATTTTGCCCTAAGGACTCCATCCAATTGGCGCTAAGAAAAACATTTAAAAATTAAGCAATGGGTTCTTGTGGTGGTGGTTGCGGTAGTTGTGCTACAGCGGGTACTTCTGGTTGCACGGGTGTATCGGCAGCACTCCACCATAAATTTTGCGGTAGACTGATGTGTGTGGGCACATCCGGTGCAAAGGGACTATTTTTTTGCAATGTGATAATTTGGAATTTAGCTGCATGATTATTTGCTGTTAACACAATTTCATAACTATTCGGTTCGGGGCTTGCTTGCACTGAACTACTGTCAATCATTCGCAGCAGGGCCCATGGTCCATTAAAGCTGGCACTAACAGGTTCATCGGTACTACTCATCACTTCATAACGAATATGGGATAGCGGTTGGGTAGCACTCCAATTAAAGGTTAATTCTTTGCTCTTTTCGCTGATGTCTTGCCAAACTTGATCATCTACTTGTAAATTAAAACGAGTAATTTCTGGGGTAAATGCAATGGGTACCAGTTTAAATGAAATCATAAACTGTGGTGCGCCGCTGGGGAAAAATTGCTGCTGCATTTGATAGATTTGATTAAATTGTTGCAAACTTTCTTGTGACAATGGCAATGCTAATCCATCACGTTGTTTTAGCGACCAAGGTTGCGTTTCCATATTCACAAACGGTGCCAAATAAATTCTAAAGAAACTATCAAAAATACCTTGTGGCGCAAAAAATTGCGTAAAGTCATTAACCGATGCATCAACTGTCGATGTGCGCGATAAGGGATAACGATTTTCTAATTGGCTGGCATAAAATGATTGGATTTCATTTAACCATAATGCATTTACATAATTTTGTGTGGTACTTAATAACAATGACCAACTTTGGTTGCCCAATTGTTGTAGCCACTGTTTTAACGGCGGTGGCAATTGTGCAGCGGTAACCGTGATTTGGTTGAATATATCAGTTTCGTTTGGATGGCTCATGCGATATTGGCTTATTTGATAAGCCGCTTGGCCAGGATTTTTAGCACGGGTAACAATCATCAATGTGGTTTGCAATTCTTTTAATTGGTTTTGAATACGTTGCCAGGGCGTAATCACTTGCAACGCGGGCGACGTAAATTTTTGATATGGATTATGATTTAAATCAACTAAATTCAAAAATTGTTGGTTGTACATGCCAATACGTGCAGATAATAAATGATTGGCCATAGATTCATTCGCTAAAAATTCGGTATTTTGATTGACAATGTCCACTAGATTGGTCATCGGGGCTTTTTGGCTGGTTAAGTATGCAATAAATTCGATGAGTTGTCCCAAATGTGAAAACTTGGTTAGCTCTAATTTCGTTAATGCATTTTGCCAAACTTCTGCATAATCGGATAAATATAAAGTGCGCGTTTGTTGTTTAATATCTGTAAGTGTCACATTTTGTTGTGGATAAACAATTGGTGGCCGGCCCAATACCCAATCGCCGGTTAATGCCGTTTGTGTCGCAATAGGCAATTTTTGCAAAAAAGTATCTTCATAACCTTTTTTCGTATAAAAATAAGGTATCTCTGGCTGTTGCGCTAAGAAAAATGGTTTTTTACTTTGAGCAAACAGTGACAACGATGGTCCAGGTTCAACATTTGATTCACTCAACAGCAACGCATAAGTCAGTTGCGCGGGTGGCAACGCATAAAGTTTTGCCCGCGTTTGTGCAATGAGTTGATTATTCAGACCCACTTTAGTTTGTTGCGTTTTAAGCGCATTTTTTAAGTGATCTAATAGTTGTGGCAGTAACTCTGGTGATTGCGGATTGCTTTGTTGCCAATAATCATTGGCCCATCTTAAAATCCAATTGGGATCTAAACGTTTCGGATCACCCAACATGAGATAAGTTTTCAGGGTTGCATAGAGTTGACTAGGGAAATTAATTTGGCCAGAACTTAATTGTTCCGCAACGATTTCACGTAATTGTGGTAATAACAATGTTTGTAAGGCGTGCTCATAAACTCTTTGTGATGTCTCATTAATTTTTTGTGGATTTTCGCTTCTAAATAACGGCAACCACCAACCACGCCGCTCATTGAGCAATGTTTGTGCGCGTGCTAAGGCATTGAGTGGTAGAATGACTTGTTCAAATGGCGCACTATCCGTATTGCCTAACTCTTGCAGTGATATATTATATTGCGCCAAACTCATTTCAGCTTCATGTACGTTGGTCACTTCTAATTGCAGTTGATCCAACCATAAATATAAAGAAAGACTTGCTAATAATGCCAAACTAAAATAATAACTATAGTGTACACCTTTAACCATCCAAGGATAGACTTGCCAAGATGATTGTTTCAGTAAGGGTAACTGCGGACAATTAATGAATGGTCGCTGAATAAATAAAGTTTGCCCTTCAACTAATGGCTGAGGTTTAGTAACAGCAACGGTGCCAAAATTTTCTTGGAATAAATTTTGAAAACAATCGATCGCTTGGCCTTGTTGCAAAGAACTAACAAAATAAATGCCCGATATATAAAAGGGTAGGGAACGTTTAGTTTTATTAAATAAAAATGTTAACAATGACGCTAATGGTAATTTCAGCTGTTCCATTTGCAAAGGAAAATGTTGTAGTAACGCACGCTTGCTCGCGTCATCTTGATTGTGCAAGCAGTTAACCAGATGATGGGTAATTTGCAGCAAAAATTCACGATAACGTATATCAAAATGTTGTAAACACGTATCAAGTGTTGCATTGACATCCGGCGGAAAAGGCACACCAAATGACGCCTCACGGTTGGCTTCAGTGAAATCAGCAAAATACTCGTTAAATCCGGCAAGTAAATCCGTTTGGGTAATAACAATTTGCAAGGGAACTTGTTCAAACTGACTTAATTTACGCGTTAATTTTGTTAAATTCGTTTGCAACTGCTTAAAATGTTCGTGGTCTGCGCCTAAGTGCAATAATTCATTTAAACTCAGTGTCAGAATAATGCCACGCAGCCTACGCTTGCGATGATAGCGGTGCAACAATTTCACCAACGCATGGAAACGATGGTTTTGTTTGTCTTCAGTATTTACTGCGAGTGCTAGATACTTTCCAGCAATATCTAAAAAGACACCTTCTTTAGTAAGCCACCAATCACAATGCGCAGTCGTTGTTTGTAAGATTGGAAATTTTTGCGTAAAAATAAACTCTAATCCTGATTTGCGCAACAGTGTACTTTTGCCACATCCTGGTGTCCCAACAACTAAAAACCAAGGTAAGTGAATTAACCGCTGTGTTTTTTCATCTTGTTTTAATGGCGTCTGCTGCAAAAAATCCATTGCCTTACGAAAATGTCGGCGTAAATTTTTGAGTTCCTCAACAATCACTACTTCCGGTTTGCCGAATTTTGCTTTAAGCCCTTTCATAAACATTTTATAAGCATCCATGCTGTTTAATAATAGTTTGCTAATTGATTCATCAGTGGTTGCGCAACCAGATGAACCACGTAGCTCATTAATACATAACAACCCAACAATCCTGCAATCACACCCGCTCCTGCATAGATCATGACGCGTGGAATTTTGGTTGCTGGCTTCTCATAGCTATCATCATCAATTGGCGGTAATAAAGGCTGCGTAAATAATTCGGTTAATTGTGGTCGGACGGTTTGTAAATAAGCATGCAGTTGTTCCATTAAATCCGCACACAATATCACTGTTTGTTTCCCCGTATAAAATCCTAATACGGTTTGCTCGGGAAAACCCAGACGCAGACAATTGTAAATTAACTCCAGCAGATCTTGTTGCCCTTCCGGATTTTGTAATAACCGTTCCGTTAGTTTCACCAAATTTTGCAGATGACTGATATTTTCATTATTTTGTTCGGCAAATGGATAACTTGGACAAGTCGCAACTAAAGTTTGCTGTAGCCAGATGTTTTTATCTGGATGATTCGACCGCAACACCCATTCATCAAAGGTTAAGCTTAATAGGTATCGGCTCGTTAACAAAACTTCAAACGGATAACTCAAGCTTTGCACCAAACTGGAAAAGGCGTTTATCTCATGCATCAATTGTTGATGTAGATAAGATAAATCAAGATTGTAATGAGTGATCTGCAAACGTGACATCAAACAAAGCAACGGCATCGCCGCCGCTAACAGTGGACTACTTGCCGCCTCGGTGACAAATAAGTTACTGCGATAATAAGAATGACTAAAATAAGTTTGGCCAGAATAATGATCAACTTCTGGCACCAGCTCTCTTGCCGATAACTGTTCTCTATGAACACTAGGCATATATGATTGATTTGACATTGGGCATCAATTCCATTTCGTGCAGGTTTACGTCATGGTTTGTTATTTCGTTATGTGACAGGGTGAATGACGATTATTCCTTAATCGATTCACGCATGAGGGCACGATAACCAATATCTTTGCGATAGTAAATATGTGGCCAGTAAATTTGTTGCGTAATTTCATAAGCAAGGGCTTTTGCAGCAGCCAAATTTTGGCCCAGCGCCGCAACACATAGAACACGTCCTCCAGCTGTGACCACTTGGTTTTCACGGCTACGGGTTCCCGCATGAAAAACCTTATAATCATTATGTTTTGTTATGTTTGCTAAGCCTTGAATCACTTCATCTTTAGGGAAATCATCAGGATAACCACGGCTGGTCAGTACCACACCTAATGCTGGGCGCGCATCCCATTGGATGCTTTGTGATGCTAAGTCTTTATTAAGAGCAGCTAAGCATAATTCACTTAAATCGCTTTGTAAACGTAGCATCAGGGGTTGTGTTTCCGGGTCGCCCAATCGACAATTAAATTCAAGCACTTTGACTTGTTTGTTTTTTGTGACCATCACGCCAGCATACAAAAAACCTATATAAGGTGTGCCTTCTTGTTGCATACCACGGATCGTGGGATAAATAACTTCATCCATGATGACTTGATGGAGCTGTGGTGTAATGACTGGCGCAGGTGAATAAGCCCCCATGCCACCGGTATTTGGACCTAAATCACCATCATCACGGGTTTTATGATCTTGTGAAGTGGCCAACGCCAAAGCATTATAACCATCAGCCATCACAATAAAACTTGCTTCTTCACCCGTTAAAAATTCTTCAATAACAATTTCTTGGCCTGCTTGTCCAAATCGTTGTGAAGATAACATATCAACTACTGCACGCTCTGCTTCTGCCTGCGTCTCTGCAATAACCACACCTTTGCCTGCAGCTAATCCAGAAGCTTTAATGACGATGGGATAACTTTGTTTTTGTAAGTAGGCAAGTGCTGCATCAACTTCGTCAAATGTTTGATAAGCAGCAGTCGGAATATTATATTTCTGCATGAAATCTTTGGCATATTTTTTCGAACTTTCCAAACGTGCGGCTTTTTGCGTTGGACCGAAACAAAGATAGTGCGCTTCATTAAATTGATCGACAATACCAGCAGCAAGTGGTGCTTCAGGGCCAACAATTGTTAAATCTATTTGTTGTTGTTTGGCAAAAGCTAATATGGCATCGATGTTCTTGAGATCCAGATCAACGTTGCTTACTTTAGGTTCAGCAGCTGTACCGGGATTACCAGGTGCAACATAAACTTGCTGCACGCGCTCTGATTGGGCCACTTTCCATGCCAATGCGTGTTCACGACCACCACTTCCTAAAATTAAAACCCGCATACTATATACTCAATGCTTAAAATGTCTAATATGAGTGAAAAGCATAATCATTCCTAATTCATTGGCGCGCTCGATTACTTGTGCATCACGAATTGAGCCACCCGGCTGTATAATGGCTTTAATACCTATTGATGCCGCCAAATCAATGCTATCTGGAAACGGAAAAAATGCATCGGAAGCCATTACACCATCAACCAATGAATAATTAACTGCTTGCGCTTTGAGGCTGGCAATTTTAGCACTATCAATACGACTCATTTGACCCGCACCGATACCCAATGTTGCGCCATCACGGGCATAAACAATGGCGTTGGATTTGACATATTTGGCCACGGTCCATGCAAACAATAGGTCACTACGTTGCTTTTCAGTAGGTTGTTTGGTGGTAACTACTTCTAATAAAGCTTCGTCATAATTGAGCTCATCTGGTGTTTGCACCAATAGACCGCCACTTATACGTTTGTAATCATACCCATGTAGATAAGGACCTTCCGTAATGGGACAGATAAAAACGCGGATTTTTGGTTTTTCCGCCAATAACTTTTGCGCTTCTCTTGATATATCTGGCGCCACAATCACTTCTACAAATTGTTGCGCCAAAATGGTCCTAACCGTATCAGCATCTAGATCATGATTGAATGCAATAATACCGCCATAGCTGGAAGTTGGGTCGGTTGCATAAGCCAACTGATAAGCTTTGCATACTGAGTCAGCAACAGCTACCCCACATGGATTGGCGTGTTTGACAATCACGCAAGCGGGCTTTGGAAAACTACGCACACAAACAAAAGCCGCTTCAGTATCAACAATATTATTAAAAGAAGCCGCAGTGCCTTGTATCAAGCGAGCGCTGGCAAGACTGCCGGCAGTGGTATGGCGTTCCACATAAAAGGCGGCTTTTTGATGTGGATTTTCACCATAACGCAAATCTTCTTTTTTAAAGAATTGGTTATCTAAAATTTCTGGAAATTCCTTTGTATGACTCGGTATACGAACTTCGGGTATTAGTTGGTTTAGGTATTTTGATACAACTTGATCATAATTGCTTGTCAGCGTAAATGCTTTGGCGGCCAACGCAAAAGAGGTTTTTTCACTGAGGCTGTTATTATTTTTACTCAGCTCTAACCCCACTTGCTCATAATCTTCCGGGTCAACCACCACGGCAACAAAAGTATTATTTTTTGCCGCCGCTCGAATCATTGCCGGACCACCAATATCAATTTGTTCGATTGCGTCAGTCAGTGTACAGGCGGGATTATTGATTGTTTCTTGAAAGGGATAGAGATTAACCACAACCAAATCAATAGGATTAATGCCTAGTTCATCCATAACATTTCTGTCTTGGTCGCGACGGCCAAGTATACCGCCATGAATTTTGGGATGTAGCGTTTTAACTCGACCACCCATAATTTCTGGAAAATCGGTGTATTCGGCTACTTCTCGCACTGGAATAGAATGTTTTTGTAGAATTTCTTTGGTACCACCGGTGGATAGGATTTCGATGCCCTGTTTGTGTAGGGTACGTGCAAATTCAACGATACCGGTTTTATCGGTAACACTAATTAATGCTCTTTTTACAAGAATTTGATTCTGCATACAGGTATATCTCTTGCTAAATTAATAAGAGGCCAATTTTTCAGCATTAATTTTATATTTTTTCATTTTAGTGTTGAGGGTAGCGCGACTTAAATCGAGCAATTCTGCAGCACGCAATTTATTACCGCGGGTATGGTGTAAAACAGCCTTAATTAAGGGGGGCTCGACTTGTGCCATATATAAATCATACAAACCGGTTGGCACCTGTCCGTCCAACTGGGTGAAATAATGATTAAGCGCGCGACCAACTAAATGACTAAGACTTTCACCTGTAGCTAATGCAGTACTTTTTTGTTTATTTTCCTTCATAACACATCTTCTTTTTGTAGATTATAGGATACAGAATGGTCCTATTGGGCCTGCCATTATAGCACTGACTAATTTTTGTACAAGAGGCTTCCCCAATGGTTAGGTGTATCATTAGAAAATGAATGGCATTCTGAGCAATATAATACCATTAAGATGTAGCTACGAAGATAACATAGGTTAATGTATATTTTCGTTTGCTCAGATAATAATCAGCCGGTTGTTTTTAAATATTCCATATACAACGGTACACCTTCTTGTACGGATTGAAATTTTTGTGTGTAACCTGCGGCGCGCAATTTGGAAATATCGGCTTCAGTAAAACTTTGGTAACGCCCTTTTAAATGATCAGGAAAGGGGATGTATTCAATATTGCCAAAACCTAAACTACCCAATGTACTATCAGCGACTTCATTAAAGGTTTGACTGCGGCCCGTGCCCACATTAAATATACCAGCAGCATTCGCATTGAATTGTTTGGCAGTTAATTGTTCTAAAAACCATAAATTTACATTGACGACATCGTTAATAAAAACAAAATCTCTACGCTGCTCACCATCACCATAGCCATCACAGCCGGCAAATAATTTCACTTTTTGTTCTTTACCTAATTGATGATAAAAGTGATAGGCGACACTGGCCATTGAACCTTTATGCTCTTCATGTGGACCGTAAACATTGAAATAACGCAAACCTGTTACACGTAAAGGTTCAGCTGCTTTTTGCATCTGCGCACGCACATATTCATCAAATAACCATTTTGAATAACCATAAACATTTAACGGTGCCTCATTAGCGCGTTCTTCTTTAAACGTGGTATTCGCACCATATACAGCAGCGCTTGAAGCATACAACAACGGAATATTGTAACGTTGGCAATAATGAAACAGCACTTTCGAATATTCATAATTATTTTGCATCATGTAACGACCATTCCATTCAGTCGTTGTGGAACAAGCACCTTGATGAATGATGGCTGTTGGTATTTGGGGCATTTGATCATTTTGCACCCGCGCTAAAAAATCATCTTTATCCCAATAATCGGCAATTGCAGTATTCACTAAATATTTAAATTTCGTACCATCGGTTAAATCATCAACCACTAAAATATCTTTTTGGCCTTTTTGATTTAAGCCGCGTACGATATTGCTGCCAATAAAACCCGCACCACCGGTTACAATGATCATACTAATTCTCCTGCTATTTTTTCAATGATGGAAGAAGTTGACCAACCGTCAACAAAAGAGAGCACGCGTACTTGACCGCCTTGTGCTAACACCCAATCACTGCCAGCAATATCACTGATTTTATAATCACCACCTTTGACTAATACATCTGGACTAATTTGTTTAATCAGTTCTGCGGGTGTGTCTTCACTAAACGGAATAACCCAATCTACCGAACTTAATCCGGCTAAAACCCCCATTCGTCCTGCTAATGGAACAATCGGACGACTGTTTCCTTTTAGACGTGCAACAGATTGATCGTCATTCACCGCGACAATTAAGCGATCACCTAATGCTTTCGCTTCTTTGAGATATTCTATATGACCTACATGCAATAAATCAAAACAACCATTGGTCATAACAATGCGTTCGCCACGATGACGTGCTTTAATTAGATTTGTTTGTAATTGCTGTAAATGGGTGATGCCTTGTTCACTCAATTGCGGCGGATGCAAAGCCACAACTAATTCTTGCGGCGTTACGGTGGCCGTACCTAATTTAGTTACCACAACACCTGCAGCTGCATTCGCTAATTTCACTGCTTCTTCAATGGGCGCACCTGCAGCATAACTACAAGAAAGCACACCAATAACCGTGTCACCCGCACCACTCACATCAAAAACTTCTTTACTATCTGCATGTAAATGTAAAGCCGGATGTTCATTTTGCAACAACGTCATGCCTTCAGCGCCGCGCGTAATTAATAAATAATTTAAATTTAATTCATTGAGCAGGTTAAGGCCGCGTTCAATTAAAATCTGTTCTGTCGCACAGTGTCCCACTACCGCTTCAAATTCTTTTCGATTGGGACTCAATAACGTCGCATGTGCATAGCGACTAAAATCCATTCCTTTGGGATCAACAAATACTGGACATTGCCTTTTTTTTGCCGCTTCAATCAATTGCTCAACCTGCGACAAAGTCCCCTTACCATAATCAGAAAGGATGACACAATTCACATGTGGTAAGAGTTGCTGATAATCATTAAATATATTTTCATTTTGAAAAACTTTTATTTCTTCTTCAAAATCGAGCCGAATTAATTGTTGATGATGGCTTAAAACTCGCAATTTGGTAATCGTTTGCGCAGTGGGATGTATTTTTAAGCGGCTATTAATTTGACCGAGCGTCAATGCCTTTTGCAAGGTTTTGCCATCTAGATCTTCACCAATGATGCCTAATAAAGTAACTTGGCTACCTAATGAGCGAATATTAAGCGCGACATTACCCGCCCCCCCAGGAAACTCCTGACTATCATGCACATGTACGACGGGTACGGGCGCCTCTGGGGAAATTCGACTTGCTTGACCATGTAGGTAACGGTCGAGCATCACATCACCAACAACAAGCACCGATGCATTGTGAAAATCAGGTAAAGCCATAATTTTTTAGGTCCTCATTGACACTGGGGTATCGAATAGTAGAAGGTAAGTGTTTCTAGACAAATGGTGGCTATGAGTGGACTTGAACCACCGACCTCAGCATTATGAGTGCCGCGCTCTAACCAGCTGAGCTACATAGCCGCAAACTTGTGCTTGTAAGAAGTCACATTTTGCCAACCCATCTTAGTTTGTCAAGTAAAGCCAAGCGCGCTAGAATACCCCCCTTTAAGAATATGTCCGGAGAAAACCAATGACGACCCAATTTGAATTAAGCCTGCAATTGCGCAATGAGCTCGGAACCAACCTCAGCCGACGGTTACGCCGTGATCGTAATCTGGTGCCTGTAATTGTATATGGCGGCGAAGATAAACCGCAGCCTTTAATGATTGAACACCGTATTTTGCATAAGGCATTAGACGATGAAGGCTTTTATACCCACATATTAACGCTTGATATTGAAGGCAAAAAGCAAAAAGCACTGCTGCGTGCCATACATCGCCATCCTTTTAAACCACAAATCCTACATGCCGATTTTCAACGGGTTACGGGTAAAGAAATGCTCAGTTTACGCATCCCTCTGCATTTTGTTGGTGCCGAAGAATCTCCCGGTGTTCGCTTACAAAGCGGTATTGTCGAGCACATGATGGTTGATATTGAAGTCAAATGCCGCGCCGATCATATTCCAGAACATATCGAAGTCGATCTGTCGAAATTGGACTTAAACGAGAGCATCCATTTATCGCAGTTAAAATTACCAAAAGGCGTGGTCATTCCGGATTTAGCCCTCGGTAGCTCACATGATCGTCCCGTTGTAGCCGTTCACCCACCACAACGTGTGATTGAACCTGTTGCTGAAGAAGCTGCTGCCGAAGCTGAAACTGAAGCGAAAGCTGAAACAAAAACTGAAGGTAAAACAGAAGGTTAACCATTTACAAGCATGTCCGCCCATACGCCCATTCAATTGGTTGTGGGCCTCGGTAACCCTGGCGCACAATATGAACATACGCGCCACAACGTGGGCGCATGGTTTGTTAGGGCTTTAGCAGAACAAGTAAACATTCAGTTACAACCGGAAAAAAAATTCAACGGTATAACGGGCACGCTTAACGTGGGCGGCAAAGCTCCCAATGTGCATTTTTTATTACCTACCACTTATATGAATCACAGCGGGCGCTCGGTTTCTGCGCTGGCCAATTATTTTAAAGCTACCCCACCAGGCATTTTGGTTGCACATGACGATTTAGATTTACCAGTGGGTGTTATTCGGCTCAAGCAAGGAGGCGGTGATGGGGGGCACAATGGATTGCGCGATATTACCAGTAGCCTAGCCAGTCCCAACTATTTACGTTTGCGCATCGGCATTGGTCATCCGGGTAACCGTGACCAAGTATTAAATTATGTGTTGAATCCGCCCTCACAACATGAAAAAAAATTACTGTTAGCGGGCATTGAAGAAGCGTTGAATGTCTGGCCATTACTCATTGATGGCAAGTTCAATCAAGCCATGCAAAAATTACACACGAAATAAATTTAACTAGAGGAATTCACATGGGTTTTAAATGTGGCATCGTTGGTTTGCCCAATGTCGGTAAATCCACTTTATTTAATGCACTTACACAAGCACAAGTGCCGGCGGCTAATTATCCGTTTTGCACGATTGATCCAAATGTGCGCAATGTTTATGTTCCCGATCCACGCTTAAAGCAATTAGCAACTATCGCGAAACCAGAAAAAATATTACCCACCACCATTCAATTCGTCGATATTGCTGGTTTAGTGGCAGGTGCTTCTAAAGGTGAAGGTTTA
>CAYSGV010000005.1:0-28475 GCA_964430685.1 uncultured Gammaproteobacteria bacterium | reverse complement strand
TAGCATTTGACCATTGGCGTAGGATTTCATATAGCAAAAATAATCGATATGCGTATTTTTAAATAACGGCTGGCAAATTTCATTGACATCATAGCTATATGCGCCAATAAGTTCTTTATACAAGGTCTCCCACTGCATGGCTACCCCTAATTTATGTCTCTCCTATATATTTATATTATATTCCTCCCTGAAATAGCAAGTTATTCAACAAATTAATAAAACGGCTGTTTAGATGCATTCATCCCATTCATCATTATCTGATTGATTTACAGATGATTTTTCTTTATTCGTTTGTATAGCCGATATTAAACTACCTAGGTCACTGCGCTCGTATTTCACGTAGTTAAAGTATGTCTCGAGAGCATCATTCGGTGAAATATTAAGATTTGATAATGCATGGTGTACATACATTTTTAAGTGAGAATCTAGATATTTACATATGCAATTTGTTTTCATATAGCACCTCGTATGTCCGATAGCTTTTGATGTTGTATTAATATATAGCGATTAGCTTGAGTTTATGAGCTGTAACCCATTATTGAATACTGAAAGAATCGTTTGGTAATCACGCTCAATAATCGATTTATCCTGATGGGCTAGATGGAAACTACCTGGAGATGTGCTTAAACATAAAGTTTTGCTCAGTCTATCGCTAGGGGAAACTTTAATATTCATCTGCCTGACACTAGGTAAATTTTTCAACGGATCTAAATAAGTGGTGTCTAGAACAATTCCCTCATAATCAGAGGCGAGAATAACCCACATTCCTTCCTTCTTTAGTTGATAAGGACCCACTGTCTGTCTATCAAACAATGGCGGATTGGTATAAGCTAATACGGTTAATTCAATCTGATTATGTCCCAAACATTCATCCGAGACGGCCGGATTTACACCGCCACCAATGCGAGCGCCACTTTCAATTAGAACTGGACCATTTTCTGTCATCATAACTTCGCTATGTGAGGGCCCATATTTAATAGATAAAGCGTCAAGCACTGTTTTAACATATGAGACTAATTGATCTTGTGTGTTACCAGAATAGGGAAGTAATTCCTCTCGATCATATATAAAGCCATGCCCTGATATATATTTTTTTCTACCGTACCAAATATCTGATATATAATGTTTACCTGCAAAACTTACGGAATTAATAATGTATTCTTTACCTTTTAAAAAAGATTGCACCAATACTTCGTTATTAATAAGACCCATATTATTTACTTTTTTATATATTTGGTTAAATGCTATTTCAACTTCCACAGGATTTTGACAAACGTAAACACCATTTGTTCCAGCACTATCCAATGGTTTGAGAACGACAGGCCATACTGTATTTTGTTGGATCCAGAACAAGATAGAATCGAGTTCATTCGATTTAAAATATTTTACGGTGGCAATACCATGTTTGACTAACTCCTCAGTCATCAAAAATTTATCGCGTCGCGCTTTACTTTTTTCAGTTCCGTTTGAGAATAGATTTAATGACTCACTTAATTGATCAGCGAGTAACACACCTGGCTCAATACCAGGAATCACGCAAATGATACTTTTATGTTTTCGTGCAGCATAATCAATCAATTTGTTTCTGGTATTTTGCAAATTACCGTCATGAATGATGTTAATTAAATAATCGTTTAGATTGAAAATGGATAGCGCTGGCAATGGTTCAAGTGTACTTTGAACATGTATACATTCATATCCATGTTTTTTAAAATATTGCGGAAAATATTTAGCAGGGCCATAGCCATCAACAATTACAGCGAGATTATTCATCATTTAGCCTCCTAAAATCCATGATAATTTGTAGGTTTTAGTAAGTTACTTGAACTTTAGACGAATATAACAAACGAAACCATACGTATTTTTACGTACGTAAGTCTACGCATAGATAATCACTGTTGTTCACTTATACTGACCTTGAACATTCAATAATTATCATTTGCTAAAGGAGATTAACTATGAACAGCAAAACTAATAGAAAAACTTCTTTTGAAAAAAATGGAATAGAAAAATTAAAGTTTTTATCGACAGCAGAGGTTCGATCGTTAGTAAAAACATATGGCACACCTATATTTGTTTACGATGAAAAAGCTATGTTGAAAAACATGGAGTATATGAATACATTACCCCATACAAATGGTCTGACCATCCGTTTTTCGATAAAATCTCAACCAAATCGATTTATTCTTCGACTATTTAATTCACGGGGAATACATTTTGACGCCAGTTCAGAATGGGAAGTTAAAAGAGCATTACGTGCAGGAATTGACGCACAAAGAATTCTATTGACGAGCCAAGAATTCGGTGATGGCGTTCCAAAACTAATTGAAGCTGGAATTCAGTTTGATGCTGGATCACTACATCAATTAGAAACCTATGGTAAATTGTTTCCTAATACTGATGTATCAATAAGAATCAATCCAGGCTTTGGTTCAGGATTAGTTAACAGACTAACCAGTGGCGGACCAAATTCGAGTTTTGGCATATGGCATGAAGAAAAAGATAAAATTAAACGTTTATTGAATAAATATAATCTTAATTTAATTAGGTTGCACACGCATATTGGTTCTGGTCATAACCCAGAAATTCTATTAGCTTGTTTAAATAAGATTTTAGAATTTTCTGTGTTTTTTGGCCATGTACCCATTATCAATCTAGGTGGTGGTTATCGTGTGCAAGCATTTAAATCAGATATAAAGATAGATCATGTTGCGATATTAAAAAAAGCCTGTCAAAAAATTAGCGAATACGAAAAAAAATATAATAAAAAAGTAAAACTAGAGCTTGAACCAGGAACATTTATGGTTGCAAATACTGGTTCAATTATTTCAAAAATTATTGATATTGTGCATACAGGCAAGCAAGGACATACCTTTATTAAAATTAATAGTGGGTTAACTGAGATCATTCGACCTTCATATTATGGCGCGCAGCACCCACTGGTTGTAGTGCCGAAGTCTAAATCTAATGGCAACACTAAACGTACGCATCAATATTGCGTGGCTGGCCATTGTTGTATTGCTGGAGATGTGCTTACCACGGAAACAGGTGAAGTGGAGCGTTTGGCGCCGCAAACATTACAACACGCCACAATTGGTGACTTCCTAGTGATTGAACGTGGAGGTGGTTATTGTGCAAGCATGTCACTTAAAAATTTCAATTCATATCCGGAGTCGGCCGAAGTTATACGTCGAACTAATGGAGAATTCCAATTAATAAGGAAAAGGCAAGACATAGAACAAATATGTCAAAACGAAATATGAGATGAGGTGATAAACCTTAAATATAGGAGGTTTTTATGAAATACATACATGATATTGCTCCTGATAATCTTCCCTTAGCATCTGTTAAAGAAGTTAGAAAATTACGTAATAAATTGCCAGCGACTTTTTTTGAAATAGACCAACTTGTTTTCGTGAAGAAGCTAGCTATATGTGCCGTAATAATATCCCTGTCATATGTACTTTTACGGCTACATATTAATTATCTTGTTTCAACAACCTGTATCACTGTTTTAGGGTTTATGTACGCGCACATGGTTGAGTTACAGCATGAGTGTTTACATGAAAGTGCATTTAAAAACCGTAACCTAAATCGGTGGGTGGGGTTTGTATTAGGAATATTTATGATGAGTTCATATTCGCATTATAAATATGACCATTTGCGACACCATGCCTATTTGGGCACAGAGATGAACAAAGAGTTTTTTAACTACAGATTTAAAGGAATTAATTCATTGCCAGGGTTCATTTATGGTGCTTTTCACCTGGGTCGATATAAGGACGTAGTTAGAAATATATTTTATAGTCTAACAAATAGAGATATACCTAATGTTGAAAGTAAAAAATGGCAAACAATGATCAAAAACGAATATCGATTCTTAGTTGCTGCATTACTTCTAACTTTATGCTACACGTTATATTCTGGAGATCTGTTTTTTGTATATGCATGGTATGTGCCTGCATTGCTGATTTCGGAAGCAGTGCATTTCTTAATTGAATTACCAGAGCATTATGGCTTAAACACCATAAGTAATCCTAATGTATTAGAAAATACACGGACCATTTATACCAACGCATTTTTTGAGTGGTTTACGAATTACAATAATCTACACACAGCACATCACTACCATCACCGAATTCCATTGTGCAATATTCGAAAGTTGCATGATGAAAGAAAAGCTGATTTTAGTGTGATTGAGCAGTCTTATTGGAATTTCTATAAAAAAGTTATAACTAACAAAATTAACTATAAAGTTGATGAAAACTGTATGACAAGATAAGTAGGAGTTTATTATGAAAAAATATTATTTAAAATCTAATGTGGTCGTTGAGCCATTGTGTTGGGGCTGGTATGCTTGGTCACATTTAATAAATCCATTAACCGCAAGCATGAATATTGCTTATCGACATATACCAATAATGGAAAGATTTATTAGTAAACCTGATGAGTATCGTTCTGTCACCAATCAGAAATTCGAAAGCGGCCCAATTATACAACTCGAAAAGACAAAATATAACAAGGTAAACGATTTGCTCAATACGACCAGACAAGAATGCCGTTCTCTGGTAGAATTGGCAAATAGTGTAAAGAAAGTTGATAATATCCTTGCAGTCAGTAGCAACGGTGGGACACTAGAAGGAATGTATGAACAACTACCGCCATCACTTAAAGGTCTGGTAGAACTTGTATACAATATTAACCATCAGGCTTATATTAATTTTTTTGAAACGCTTATTTACCAAGAATATTATGATAAATCTGCACAATCTATTTTACTCTATCCAGTTAATTCAGATTGGCGACCATATATATTGGGGACGCCGCGCTTCGCTGACGAGACAAATGTAGCATTGCCCTGTCATTTTGAAGCAAAGAGCTTAGATAAATTATTTGCATCACAATTTCAGGGGGCTGATATAGATGAATTAATAAAAGAAATGCAAATTCCTCAAGATCAAAGAAATTTCTTTAAAAATTATTTTACTACTAAGCCACGACGGTTGGGTACAGATAATAATTATAATGATGAAGGTGTTCGCGTTAGATATTTTGGTCATGCGTGTATCTTATTACAGACACGTAATGTTAATATCTTAGTAGATCCATTAGTCAGTTATCAGTATGCTTCTGATATCGATAGATATACTTTTGCTGATTTACCATCAACTATTGATTACGTTGTAATTAGTCATGCACATCAAGACCACTTCTCAATAGAGAATTTATTGAAGTTAAGATACAAAGTTAAAAATATTCTTGTACCAAGAAACAGTAAAGGTAGCTTAGCTGATCCTTCTTTGAAACAAATCCTTCAAAATATAGGCTATTCATCTGTTATTGAAATGGATGAACTGGATAGGCTGAATATAAGAGATGGGCAAATCATTGCACTACCGTTTCTGGGTGAACATGCAGAACTTGATATTCAATCAAAATTAGCATATGTAATTTCACTAAATAACAAAAAATTCTGTTTTGCGATTGATTCAAATAATTTTGACAATATGGTTTATACGAGAATTTTCAAAAAATTAGGTCCAATTGATGTTTTATATATTGGCATGGAGTGTGATGGCGGTCCAATTAATTGGCTCTATGGCCCTTTAATTACAAGATCCTACAACGCTGCAACAACAAAAACGAGAACCCTTTCAGGTTCGAATTATCCAAAAGCTTATGCATTAGCCAAAGAGTCTGGATGTAGGGAAGCATATGTCTATGCAATGGGGCAAGAACCATGGCTAGATTATATTATGAATATCAATTATACAGAAACTTCTCCACAAATAATTGAATCAAATAAATTTATTGAAAAATGTAGACAAGAAAATATTATTGCTGAACGTCTCTATGCCAAAAAAGAATGGCATTATAAAGAGAGTATATGAAAATGAAATTTAACAAGATTAAAATCGAAAAATCCATAAGTGGTATACTGTTGGTTTTTTTGTTTATCTTGATTACATCTGGTCGTGAGGTGTATGTTGGACACATTGTGCAACAAGCGAACCCATATATGATGATTTTTACCTGTTTCACTTTAATTACGATCTTGTTTAGCATTTTGCTTATTTTTAATAAAAATGAAAAACAGCTTTTGTCACAGATAAAGGCAAATACCCATTTAATTATAGGCCTTAATATTACTACAGCAATATGTTGGATAAGTAGCTTTTATGCACTTCAATTTATAGAGCCTTCTATAGAAAACACCATAAATACTGCAATTGGCCCATTTATAACAATAGTTATAGGTTTGCGTTTGCAACAAAGTATATCATTTAAAATTACTGAATTAATATGTGCAATAGCCATAATGCTTATGGTTATATTTATGATGATTATATCAGCGTTTGGTGTGTCAGGGATTGGTATAAGTAATTCTATGCACTTGATTATAGGTTTTTGTTGTTGTCTGTTTGCCGGACTATCTATCGTTGGCAATACCATCTACTCTAAAAAGCTAAGTCTATCTGGAATGCAAACAATAGCTATCTTAGCAACACGTTTTTATTTGGTGTTAATAATCTCACTGATCGGTTGGTTTATGACGGCCAGTCCATTAGCAGCAATTAGGGTGTATATAATCGACATTATTGTAATTGCGCTAGTAGGAATAGCGTTACCACTATATTTACTACAAAAAGGAATTGAGAAATCTGAACCGATTACTGTGTCCTTTGTAATGGTTTTAGGCCCTGTTGTTACTTATATACTGCAGCTTTTTGATCATCGACTAACATTATCACTATACACATTAATTGGCATCCTTTCGATTGTTACATTAGTTACCATCGGCACTATTACGCGCTACAAACGCGTTTCATAGATAACTAATCAGGGACACTGACATGACGGTGGTGTGAATGCAGCACCAGTTGGTTGGATGTATCCAGTGATGTAGACCATAAAAAGGTTGTCAATTTTTAAATTGGAGAACAGTGCACTGTACAAATAGATTAAATGCGTTACAAGTCACGATAAATATTAATCAGCTATATTGGCAGTAGATAATAGAGGATGCAGAACATCCGCTTGACTGCAAACCATATTGACTATGTCAGGACATATTTTCATTACAGCCATCAATTCCAAAATGGCTGACCAATGTAAGTCTGGATCGGCTTCTTGCAGAGCTTTTTGAAATAACGGTGCGGTCACTTCTGGATTTTGGCCGCTCAATTCAACCAAAAGTCGGGTGGTAGCAAACTTCGATGGATTACGCAGTAGTTCATTTTTTACCATTTTGTCTAGCATATGTATTAATTGGTGAGGCGTGAAGATTTTAGATTTAAGTAGATGATAAAAAGTGGTCCATTGTAATTCACCATTATTATAATGCAACGCTTCCTCAAACAACTGAAAAATTTCTTGAATCTGCGCAGATTGGCCGCTTGCAATTAAATGCTCGGTACCTATTATATTTGTGCTTAAAGCATTGCGCAGTAACGGCACTAGTTTCGCTACATGTACATTTAATAACTCGATTAATTCTAATACGGCGGCAGTTTGTAATTCAAAATCGTTTTTAGTTAATGCGCGCTTATATATGGGTAAAATTTCAGGCAAATGATTTTCACCTAATTCAACTAATACCCTTGTTTCTCGTAAAGCTGGCGTTAATGTTTCATTCTCTAGTATTCGATGTAACACAGGCACAACAACTTCCGGAAAAACCTTAGTTAAACGCACCAACTCTAAAACAACCGCCCAATGTAAATTTGGGTTATCCGTTTGCAAAGCCACCTCAAAAAAGGGTACGACTTCGTTTGGATAGGTGGGGGCCAATTCAATTAACTTTAAGACTGCTTGCCATTGTAAGGTGGCATCGCTGCTTTGTAGCGCGGGATAAAATACATCACTATTAGCTAAAAATTGTTCCGTAGTTAATTCTATTGTGTGTTGTTTCAATTTTTTTGAATGTGTTTTCAATGTAGTTTGTAAAATTGGCCCAATTTGATTTGCATGTGATTTGGCTAGTTCAACCAGTTTAATTGTAGCAATCCATTTGAGATGAACATTGTCGCTAAGCAGTAGTTCGCTAAACAACGGTATTACTTCGGCTTGATGTTCACGGGATAAATCGAGTAACTCAAGTACGCTAGTCCATTGTAAATCTGGATTTTGACTCGTTAATCCTTTTTTGAGAAGCGGTAATACTTCTTGAATATTGTCTTTGCCCAGTTCCACTAAAACGCGTGTTTGGGAAAAATCACTGCTAATATCATGACATTCTGCTATTTGTTCTAAAAGCTCAGATACTTCAGTGGGATAAACTTTACCCAGCTCAACTAATTCTTGTAAAGCAACCCAACGAACATTGTCTTCACAGCTGAGCAAAGCACGTTCTAATAGAGGTGTAACCACTTGTATATTATATTGACCTAAACTAATCAATACGCGCGTGATATGAAATCGGTTGTGCGTTCCATCTTGTTTTTGTATTTCACTATAAAGCTTACGTAAGCTAAGCGGGGTTATGGGCTCTAACATAGCTGGATCAGACACAGACATACTCCGATTTTGTAGTTTTCGTATAGAGACAATTACTCTTCAATTTCAGCGATTTTATCATATTTTATTCCAAACGAAATTGAAAATTGACAAAGTTGTCGTGAATTAAGCCATTTTACGCTTCATGCTGTTGATGCAAAAAGGTTTTTTGTGCTAACCAGTTAGCAAATTGAGCATCAATTTCAGAACTGCCATGACTGCTAGCATATTGATAAATTTCTTGGATATAGCCTAATGATTGCGTAGATGTTGGCTTGAGCTGCATTTTTTGGAAGATTTGTTCGGCGATTATAACGGCCTGGCTATACAATTCTAAGTTCAGTTGGGTGTCATTAGTGGTCGTAAGTTGGGGGGAAGTATAGCTCGCAATCGTGGGGGTAGAAAGTAAGTCATTGATATTACAACCCAATATTTTAGTAATGGCATGCAAAATCTGTACACTTGGCTTTTTTGACCGTCCATGCAGAATGTTTTGCACAGCACTGCGCTTCAAACCCGCCTGCTTTTCTAATGCATGCGCCGAAATACCTATTTCAGCCATTTTATTGCGGAGCCGATCTTGTAGAACTTGATGTGATAGCGCGTTTTTTTTCATACTTTTTACGTAATTATTAATTACATGTACGTAAAGTATAAGGTAAAGAGCCTTCGCATGCAAGCATACTTTTACGCTATCGACTACGTAAAAATACGGATATTTAGGCTGAATATAGCCATATCTGCTGTTATAACACAGCATCTAGATTAAATTATTAGTAAAATTTCTTTTTAAACCAGCAGCTTAGTAGTTTATTGCGCATAAATACAAAATTCTACTTGCGTATATATGCGCAAGCATTTAGTATCCATACGCGTAATGGACATAAAAAGGAGCTGGCTATGAATACGAAAACGATTCTTCCTCCCGAAGACATTATGTTTACGTTTAATCAAGAAATGTACGAGATATGCAAACCGTTAGAACTATTAGGCATTACATTTTTTAACTACCTGAAAATTTTTAAAGATGGTAGCCGTATCGATTTAAACAGTAATCAAGGAATCACAGATTATTATTATTACAAGAGCGATGCGTACATAGGCCAATGTGTAGAATGGAATCCATTTGAATTGTCAGAAGGCTTTATGCTTTGGTCCAATTTTGATGATAAAGCATGGAATGTAATGGCCGAAGTTTTTAATACGACACACGGAATTACATTTTTACAAAAGCATGAACACTATTGTGAATTGTTTCACTTCGCTGCCGCAAAAGATAACCATCGTATAGTTAATTTTTATATTAACAATCAAGATTTACTTAAATCTTTTATGCTTTATTTTAAAGATAAGGGTAAAAAATTAATTGAACGCGCTGAAGAATATAAAATAATTATCCAAAATTATCAGCAAATCGCTGCCGATTTTCCACCACCACAAAATGGCGTATGGGGTCTTGAGCAACATACACTTGATCAATTTATGCAACAATTGACAATCAACCGTGCGTATATTCCTTCTTCGCAACAGAATTATTTAACCAAACAAGAACTCATCTGCCTAAAGTGGGCGGCAAAAGGTAAATCAGCTGAAGAAATTGCCTTGATATTGAATATTTCAAAACGAACTTGTGAAACACACTTAGACAATATTAAAAATAAATTGAATTGTCACAAGCAGCTCATGCTTGGATTTAATCTGGCGAATATAATCCCTAAAACATTATTGGATAGCGTAGGGTAAAAATGAGATACGTAATTATACGGATATAGATGAATGGTGAAGGTAATTAATATACCAAGTTGATTTAAACATATTATGGGGGACATTTGAGTGAACAAGGGTAAAATTCTAAATGATGAAGTTGTAAGAAATACTAAAGGGGAAGGAGATTGTGCTGTACATGCTGTGTTGGGTACATGGCATGCGAATGAACAACAATTTGCTTGCGATAACATTGTTGAACAACGAAAACGCATAGCGACACAGATCAGAGCCTGCCAGCCTGGCACACCTATCTATTCGCTTGTGTGTCAAGCAATTGTCGCGCTGGTAATGGAAAATCGACCAATACCCGGCGCTAAAATTAAACAAGTACAACAGCTATATGCGGCACATACAATTATAGATGAGATGGCGCAGAGTATTGCTTGGGAAGATTTTAAAAAAGATTTACTCCAATATGAAGCGGTTACTAATTATATTAAACAATTTATTAAAGGTTACGTAGAAAATAAAAAAAGACAAAATAATAGTCCTCAGGAATTAAAAAAAATAAGATTATTAGAGTCCAATTTATCTGTGCAGTTTGCCACTTGTTTAGCAGAAGATAATAACACGCTTAAAAATATGTTGCAGGCTTTGCCCGGGTTATATAAATCCTATCTTAACTATAACCAAGCAACAAAAAAATTCAATTGGGATGCGGTTTTTACTGAACGAGAAATTATCAATGAATATGCTGCATTTATAGAAAAATGTGGTAATTGGTTACTGCCTTTAGAGGTCAATCTATTAGCCCATATACTGAATGTCACGGTAAATTTTTGTATTCCAAACGGAAGTACGAAACCAAAACTAATTGATGTGTTTAATCCTGGACGTGACCAAGTGATCTCCGTTAGATTTAATGGAATTAATCACTATGAGCGATTAACACAACAAGAAAGACCAAGTCAAATCAACGTACAACCTGTGGCGAAAAACATTCCAGCTGTGCCGGCGGCTAACCCACAACATAAGCCTATTACAGAAGAACGTATGGCCAAACCAGCAACTGCAAGCGTGACAAGCGATAAACTTGAAAGTACCCCTAAACCGCAAGCGAGACCGAGTACAATTGCGCCTATAAAAAAACCTGTAACTGTAAAAGAGCTTAACTACATTGAGTTATTGCAAGCAGTTAGAGCAATTCAATTACAACAACAAGAAAAGGTTAATGAAGCTCAGCAAACTATTGATGCAAATAAACAAAAATTAAAGCTAATCAATGAATGCTTAGATGAAACATTAAAGACTGAAGCGATTGCTAAGGAAACCAAACGTAGCGTGGATTTAAGCAAAGAAATAAGTGAGCTTGATGAAAAAATTAAAAGTAGTAAAGCGCGTACTAAATTATTACAACAACGCTTTCACCAGCTTGAGCAGGAGAGTATTAAGTTAAATTTTGATGGTAATGTTGATGCCAAATATGAATGGCTTGTTAATCGAGAGGCTTTATCACAACTGCAAACGGAAAGTCATGCTGATGCAGAGCGACGTAAGGCCCCATTACAACAAGCAACAAGTGCCGGCAAGCTTAAGATTGCATTAAAACATGAAGCAGATTTGAATCAAGCAATTGCACAAATGCAGTCTGAATATCAAGCATTGGAAGTGCAACAAGCAAAAATGGTTGCAGAAAATAATGCTTTAAATGCTACTTTAAAAGCATACCAACAAACCCTCATTGAATATCAGGCAGACGAACAACAAAAACAAAAAAAATACGATCAAAGTACGCTTGATGTCAATAACCAACAAAAGCATATTTCAGATAAAACCAATGAATATACGACGACAGTAAATAATTTGAATGCGAGTTTACATAATGCTCGAGTAAATTTGCAAGCACTAGAGGCAGCGCGTGATGCGTTAGCAGCTGATATTAGACAGACCCAATTAAGAATTCAATATCTTGAAGGAAGAACCACTAAAACAATACAAACGACAAGACCATATTTAAGACGCTGGCGTAGTTGGCATGGTCATCTTTGGGGCTGGAAAGATCGTGAAGCATGGGACACTGAAACCGTAACATCTGTTGTAGAAGATACCGCTGTGACTGGAGAAATTGCGCAGAAACGGGCACATATGGCTTCGCAACAAGGCTCATTAAATAACACAAATAGTAGTATAAATACCAAAAACGCGGAAATTTCACAATTGACTAGTCAATTGAATACAACAGAATCGAACTGGCTTACAACAAAGAGTGCGCTGAACAAGCGTTTTTGGGAATTAGAAGATGCACAGAAGAAGGCACTAGGCGAACATAGCGATGCACAAACAAAACGTTTGCAAAAAGAAAACGATATCAGGCTTAAAAAAATAGAAATTGTCAAAAAAGAAACGGAGATAGATAACGGTCAAAAATTAATGGCATCCAGAAAAAACACCTTAAATATATTTTTGGGTGATCTGGCACACTGTCAAGCAAAGATTGCAGAAATAAAAGCAACAGCGCAAGCACAACAGGCAGCCGCGGCGCAATTACCAACCGCTAAAGATATCAATGTAGAAGTTGAAGCCGATGCACAAGTTAAGCTGGCGCAAGCTAGACTTCATGCCAAAGCTGAACTATATAGTGCGCAAAAAGAAGAAACACAATTAGAACAAGCCCTCGTAGAATCACAAAAGCAGTTACAGGCAGTCACAGAACATTTATATGTATTAAATAATCCTGGTGATCATCAGGTTGCATCTAATCGACGCGATCGTGAGCTTGAGTGTTTAACGGAAATAGAAACAGCCAATCGTAATATCCGTAACCATTGTGAAGGCAATGCTAATCAACTGCATACGCTCTTTTTGGGGCAGGGATTGGAGGTATCGGGTTACCAAGCCTCGGAAAACGTGGTGGATAATTTGATCACTTGCTTGTTGCAAGGTATTTTTAGCTCTTACCCTTATTACCACTTAAACAGCGCAACAAACTTTTCAAGTCCTGAAACCTGGGCTGCACACATCGCTAAAATCAAAAGTAAAATGGATCCATGGTTAGCACAAATTGATACCACACATCCTTTAACATCTGAAATCATTGCTCGGGTGGTGGATATTGTAAACGAAGAATATGAATCGGATGGTGTTGCTTTAAAGGTATCACTCTTTAGCCGGGTACTGGAGCATAAACATCCAGAGCGTAAACAGATTGTAGCATTGAATTTATGGCAAAATGATAAAGCATTTTTATTATTATCACCCGAAGCAGTAATAGCAAAACAACGTGCTTTTAGCCGCGCACATCGTCTCGTTACTGCTTTGTTACCACCTAGTCAAGTTTTAAGAACTTTGTGTGAACAAAATATTACTCGTGATTGTGGAAAATCATTAAGTGAATGTGCACCAGAAACCCTGGCAAATTATTGTAAAGAAGAAATGGCTCGTGATGTGAGTAAATTAGTTACTGATAAGGGTAAGCAATCTGTTTTTACAGCATGGGTAAATAAATTATATGCCGATATAAGCATAAAGCCAGAGATTAGTACTGAACTGAATACAATTCAAGCGCAAGCAGCACAGTATTGTTTAACTACATTAGAAGCGTTGCAACCGGATTTATCTGTAGAACAAAAAGAAGAAATATTCAAGCTTTGTTTGCGTCAATATTTATCTGAGCTTAAAGCTTGTATTACGAATGAAATAAATAGACGTGCAGATAACGAAAGTCAGAGCAAACGATTGGTTGACGAAAGTAAAGCTGCGTTAGCCAATAAAATGCAAGCCATTGAACTGGAGATGAAAAAACAAGAAGCAGCCATTGAGCAAATGGCTAAATTAATAAAGGAAAAAGAAGAGGAATTGGCTAAACGCAAACAGCAAGCTGAACAACTACAGTTACATTATCAACAACAGTCAACTGAAATCGAAGATGAAATGAAGAAATTGTTGCAAGCAAAGGCTGATGTTGAAGCACAGCTTGCAGAGATAGCTAAAGCGGGCACCATCAATGAGAAACAACAAAAAGATTTAACCGCATTACGTAAGGAAATAAAAGAGCGTTTAGATAAATTAGATGAAGAAAAAGCTGAAGTTAGTAAGAAATTATCGGAAGCCCATGAACAACTACGTAAATTGCAAGAAGAAAAAATAAAAGTTGATGAAGACAGGAAGAAATTTGAAGCCATTCGGAATAAAAGTGAAATCAGCAAAAAACGCGAAGATGGTAGAATAAAATTTCTAGAAACTTGGCGTGCGTTCATGAAGAATGTAAATGAACGCTTGCTAAATAGTGAGGCAGCATTTCGTGGCCGTCATCAACTGATGACAAAACTACAAGCAATTGTGTTAGCAAAAGAAGGAATTTCGCTTGCCGCCAGTTATCAATTATTAGTTGATAGTGTGCCTTGTTTAAAAGATCTCGATACAACTGAAATGCAAACTTGTATTCAACAAGCAGGTACTGACGACTTTAAGATGTTAACATCCAATTGGCCAAATGATTTAAAGAATGTATTAGAAGATGTACTTGGTAATCCAACCATATCATCAGAATTGATCAGTCCTCTAACTGTGAAAGGCAATAATGTCTGTTGGTCGGAAGCAATCAATGAAATAAAAGAGAGAATTGAAAAACGTATTGGTAATTATGGCTTTGGATTTAATGCGCAGAATAAGTTAATTGTAAAAAATGCTGAGTTAGTCGGTATTATTAATGAATTACCTGATGGTCTGAAAGGTTTATTAGCTAAATATGTTAGCTTGCTGAGACAACATTATACCAAAACTCATGAAAATCGTGTTGTTCAAACTCCACGTTGGCATGAATTGGAAGGGTTTTTATCAGCACAAGATCTTATTAATATTATTAACGAAGCACAAATCGATTTTACAGAAGTACTCCGCGCTTATGTGGATAGTATCGAAGTAGTGGCAGGTCATCACATCTATATCGATCAAGATGTGGTTTTGCCTGGAATTAATATCACTTTCTATTCCAAAGATAAAATTCATTGCAAAGATAATCTCTTGGTCAATACCACAGCCAAACAATTACCAAATATTAAAGTTGCTAATGCTAAAGCAGGTGACGAATATGAAAGAGAGACAGGGCGTGAAGGTGATGATGGTTTAGATGGTCCAGCAGGAGACAGTGCTGGCCATGTGATTATTAAAGCAGAAGATACCATCATCAATATTACGGCATTACATTATCAAGCAAACGGCGCAAACGGCGTCAATGGACAGAAAGCGGGTAATGGTGGTACAGGCCGTAAGGGTGTCGATATGCCTGATGCAGAAGCGGATGATACGAATGGCTTAGGCAAAGCACAATGTATTGTTGCGCGCGGAAAAATACCAGGCATGGATGAACATGGACAATTTACGCGTAAGTCCGAATTTTCTAAACCTGGTGGCAACTCCGGTTTAGCCGGGCTTGGTGGTGGTGCTGGTTTACCGGGTGATCTGGTCGTTGTTGATCAAAATAATGAATTACACTGTTTGACGAAAAGTAATGGTATTTGTAATGGTACCGATGTACTCATCATTAAAAACAATGTTGAACAGAAAGGCGGTACTGAAGGTACACGGGCAGTGAGTGATGCCAAAGGTGGTGATCCTGGACAAGCCGGTGCAGAAGGCGCTGATCAATTGCGTAACAAACGCAGTTTTTTTAGAAAAACTGATACGTCATATGTTAAAATCAATGATCATTTTTACCTTCATCCAGAAGAATATTTAGAACCAGATGAAGCATGTGGCATGCATATTTCATTACTGGCAACTATTCTCATTGGTCCTGATTTTCAACGTCGTGGTTTCTCAGATAAATTTCGTGAACAAGTGCGCGTGCATGGTTTCTACACCAGTGTGCCAGCAATTGATGGTAATACCTACCATTTAAATCCGAATCGTCACAATCAGAGTCGTGGTGAAAAAGGTGAGGGTAATGCCAAACGTTCTAAATCAGATGCACATAAGAAACAAACACAACAATCACAGACAATTGAAAATCAAATGGCACAATTGACTAGAATCAGTCAAGTAGCCACCAGCATCCAACAAAATCACGTCTGGCGTGGTTATGATAATAATTATGAAAAGGAAATTGCCGAATACAGACAACGTTCAGAACAATTAGCTCAAGAAATTGCTAGTTGTAAAGCACAAGAAGCCGCCTGTGCGCAGCGTTCAACAGAACTCAGCACTCAACTACAACAGGTTGAACAAACTATTCATCAGTTAGACGGCCAACTCGCTCAGATTGAACAGTTACGCGCTGGTGCTACGGATGAGCTAAATGCCAATGACTTGCAGCAATTACAAAACTTAAAAGCCCAAGCAGAGTTAAGTAGCAAGCGGATGGAAGTGCAAACCGAGCTGGCATGTGCAAACATTGACGTGGATGCCGAAAAAAATCTCTCTGTACGATTTACGCAATTACATACGGCTATTCAAAATGGCTTACAGGTTTGTCAAAACACGGCTTCACAAGAAATTGCCGCACTAAAAGCTGACCAATTATTAAGAGCAGAACGTTTGGCTAGCTTACAAAAAGAATATGCGGAATTAACACAAAGCTATAATGATAAAGGTAATAAAAGTAGTAATGAAAATCAATTGCGTAGGCTGGCTACGGAGTTGGCACGATTAGAGCAACGGCAAGAGAGCGCATTAATCAGTGAACAATTTAGGGTTCTTGCAGATTCATCTAATGCTGAAGCGAACGACCCAACCAAAACGTTAAAGAATGTACGCGAATATAGTGACGAAGAGATAGATTGTTCGTTTCGAATCCCAACAGCCGAAGAACAATATAATAAAGTATTAAAATTATTTGGCATAATGTTTGGGCCTGATGGAACTTATCAGGATTTAAAAAAGGAATTAACGAAGTGTGAAGCAGAAAAAATTTGGGGTATTACATTAAATGGTTTGCGACGAGAACTAAAGAATCAGCGTAATCCAGAATGGATGAAATTACATCTAAACAAATGGCGGCAATTACTGAAGTTTTGTGAAAACATCATCAAAGCCTCACCTTGTACCATAGATGGTTTAAATGATATTTATTTGCAACTTCAACCTTTAGTCAATCAACTTGAGCGAATGGACCATAAATATTTTGGTAAGTGTTTATTGGCATTAAAAACACTTGCAGAGACGATTGAACAGCGATACATAGATATACTTTCTGAAAATGCAATAAGAAAAAGCTGCGAAGGTAAAGAGAAAGACATACACAGACAATCGTTGCAACGTGATTTCGTAACCACATTATCCGCTAGAACTATGACAAACCCTGATATTGCTCTTTCCCAGCAATTACGGTTAAGAATGAACTTTTTTAATTGTGCCAATACATTCATTAACAATCATAGTGAACATGCTACTCTAAAACCATTTGCTGAAATAATGCATTATATTTTGGCGAATTCCACACAAGCCTATCCAGAACTAACAGATGATATTGAAGATTCATTTAAAACAGAAATTAATGAAGTAGCAAATCATTTTGGTATTGCCATTGCCACGGGCAAAATAAATTGTGCCTTAGTTCTAGCTAGTCTAGATACGACTTTGCTCGAACTAAAAAAACAATATTCATGTGCTTATATTGTGCAAGGCGAAAAAGTATATTATATCCGGCAAGGAAAAGTTGAACCTCTTACAGAGATCAATGCACAGTCATTCATGGATCTATTTCCAAAATTAAAAAATGTCCGACTTTATAAAGAGGAACGCTATCGGGTGCTGTCGCCGGTGTTACTTAAAGCAGAATTAGATAATATTCGAAATCACAGTAAACATGAGCATATTACCGAAGTGGTCAATGAATATTATTATGAACGATTGCAATTTGAAATAGAAAATCTATACATAAAAGCAACAACGATAATTGAAGATTTACAATCACAAAAACCAGGAGATAAAGAACTACAAGAAAGTAATCCTGAAGCTTATTTGAAAGAAATGCAACGCAGACGGCAAGCAATCATTGATACTGCTGCGAATGCACGAAAAGTATTAATGGATATCTGCACGAAATTGAGTCAGGCAAATAGTCCATTTACGATTGCTCTGCTACGTCAAGCCGCAAAAAATCACCAAATACTAGCCATTTTACAGCAGCAGTTATTATTCGCTGATGCAAGTTTATTGCTGCCAAAAAAAGAAGGTGAGCCACAAATATTTGACTCAGTGCGTCGCTGTAAAATATTAGCTAACTTATATACAGACGCACAAAATTATGTCAAAACAAAATCTGAAGAACTTAAAAAAGATTTACTGCAATTGGCGCAGAGGACACTAACACAATTTATTCAAACTGTTGGTGTGAAAGCTGAGGAATGGTTAGCAATTCTACAACACAACCAAAATGCTGCAACTCTTAAATTAGATAATGGATTTTTAGGTTTTGTGATTTTTCAGCAAATTATTGCTAGCCATAACTTAAATTTGATCATTCAAGCATACCATGCTTGTAAAACCTTGTTGAAAGATGATGCAAAATACAAAGAAACAATTGAAAAAAATCTAGACAAATTGTGTTTGACTGCATTTGAGAAACAAATGACTATTGTTTTTGATCAGTTGACAACCAAACGCAAAAGATTACCTGAGCAAGCTACATTGATAGACAGCATGTTGTATACCTTAACACAAATATCAGCTTTGTGTTTTACACCACATTGCGGTCTTACTGTTGAGCAGCGTTTGACAGCATTACAATCTATTGAAAAATTAGAAGTTAATGATGCAGGTGCTAAGTCGTTGCGCGAAGTTTTGCATAATCAATTAAAAATACAGAGACAATCTATTATCAGTTCGTATCAAGCTAGTAATCCAGTAGCTGGTTTTAATTTAGCAGATTGTTTGAATCGGGTAATCGGTAGTATCGAAGCTTGTTTAACTGATAACAAAATATTAACTGAGACAGGTATTAAACGCTCTGATGAATTAGGCAAAATCCTGGTAAGTTTACAGTTTATATTAAAAAATACGCCAGATTTAGTTAGCAATGAAGAGCTTATCCAGCTTGAAAAATGCCATTATCGTCTAAAACAAATGCTTATCCGTAATCAAGACAATCAAGCTACAAATCCAAACAAACAGGCCTATGTATTAACCATTGAAAAACAAGCCAACGTGTTAGAAGGTATGATTGACGAGCGCTACCATGCCATAATCGTTGCACATTTTGATCGCCTTAAAGAACAGCAAAAAACTAAGCGCACAACACTACAATCATCAATTGATAGTATTAATGAATATTATAAAAGTTGTTTGCCAACCAATGAAACAGAAGGTGTGCGTCGAATACCATCGGCACAGAAACATTTTGTTAATTTGTTAATAGAAAAATTAACAAATTTTTATATTCAACAATCACGCGCCGACCAAACGGAAGGTATTGATATAGCTATACAGGAAATGGCCAAATTAGATGCCGAAATACGCTCACATAAAGATGTGAACATAATTGTACAGCATTTAATTAAAATGGCAAATCAACAAGGTATGCAGTACCTTAAATCAAAAAACTTGTTTTCAAGTATCAAAACGCCAAGTAATGAATTAAATACACACTTACTTGCATTGCAACAAGCTATTAATAACGCCAGCAATATAAATGAGATATTCAATGCTTGGCGTGTAGTTACTAAAGAATTATTAAGTTTGTTGAATGCAGTGCAAGATTGTGCAGAATTTTATAAAGACAATGCATGGTTTAATCAGTTTATTACGCAAAGTACATTGTTATTCATGACTTTGACTGCAGAAAATGATGAACAAGAAGAATTGCTTTTTGACCGACAAATTTCACTGCAATCATGGGCTGATCGTATGAATGCATCTGAACAAGCCAAACAGTTTTTACCCATGCGTAACTTGATGCAAGTGCTTAATTTCACGAGTTTTAGTGCGAATCACTATTTGTATGCTTCGCGTTTAGACGAGATACTTAAAAAAGAAAATGATAAGCAAACACTTGCTACTGGCTGGACACAGTTAGAGGCGCAAACTTTACAAAAAGCAACAGCAGCATTTGCAGATATTAGCCATGACTTAGGTGCGGCAACATGTAAGCAAGAATTAACAACAGCAATAACAAAAACACGCATTGCTTATCACACAACTGCTCTTGAAAAAATCCAAACGGAAATTGATCAAACAATAAAAGACATAGCAGATAAAGCGTGCGTTATTGACCCTACTGCTATATCAAATATTGCAAGTATTAATGCTATTCAGCCGCAACAAATGTCCGAAACAAAAATATTACGTAAATTATATTTGCATATTAAACAATTAAAGGTTGCCGATCTCGACCAAATTGCAACTTTTGCAAAGGAATTTATTAAAATACAATCAAATCAATCACAACCACAAAATCCTGAGCAACGCTATTACGCGCGCTTAATTGCACGCACATTATCCGCTTTGTACCGAAGTAAATATATTGAAGCTAATAAAGATAAAGAGGGTGTTGATAGTGCTGTTGCTACGCTTATACAAGTTGAGCAATCAAGCCAACGATTTGATATATCATTAGCGATTTATTTTCATCTCAGTTACAAATCAACTGATTCTGCAACGACGACTATAAATAGTAAACAACTGCTTAGTGAAGTGATGAATATACCTGCTAGTAATATAGGTGTTTACCATGATGAATTGCGTGATGCGTTAGTTGAACAAAAAAATGCCTGGAAAATTCCATATCTTATGGCAGTGTTACCCTGGGCAAATAGTGCTGAGTTGTCCAGTGAACGTTGCATGGCAACCATTCGAACATTGTTAACACTGAATACAGTCGCCCAGACAAAAGAGCGACATACAATAGATGATAAAATGCGCAAAAAAGTTCTAGCTGAGGCTAAAGATAAAAATTTTGCTGCAGGTTATTTACATATCAATAATAGTCAACGCATCCAATTGTTACAGTTGATGTTGATGTTCATGGTGAAAAATCATGTTTTACCTAAACTGGCAAAAGATCATCCAAACCGAGAATTAATCACGCGTGCACTGCGATACATCGATCAATTAGCGGCTGAAGGCTTGAAAGTTATTGACGATAACAAAAAATTAACTGAAGTTTTGAGTGAAATGAGCAAATATTATCATTTTATCGTTAATTTAGCTGACAAATCAGTGCATGAATTAGTGCAAGCGCCTAAAAAAGAGAGCGCTGCTAAAAAGTCAGCTACAAAAACTCACTTGTCTGGTAAGCATACACCAAAAACCGACAAAAATAAGAAAGATTCAGCAAAAACTGTAAGTAGCGGGATTGAGCTCAAACATTTGCTGACAACAATTGAAAGATTACTTGCTCGGTCAATTGTTAGCAGTGGGGCAACGTTGTCTATCAGTAAGGTATTGTATAGCAAACCAGTAAATGCATGGGAAAGTACACTACGTGATATGTATTTTGATGCAATACGACAAGCATTTGCAGAGCCAAATGTCAGTCAAGAGCAAAATACACAATTTGCTGAATTATTTAGCAATGCCTATGTTATGGCACAAGCATGTTTTGCTCATGCTAATATAAGCAAAATCAAGCCGACCGGCAGAAATGCTGGCTATGAAGAGCGTTGGCTGCTGTGCATAACCAATTTATTATCAGCTATTAAACAGAATCAGTTAGAGCATTCGCATGTAAAAATGCTAATGGAGTCTGTTTTATTAACGAACGGGTTCGAACATATATATAATAGCTTACAGCAGAGTCAACAGCATCCTATGGTTGCAGTCAATGAAAGCTTATATCAAGAATGCTTATATGCCATCAAACAATCCATTACCGATCCACAACAGCTCGATAAAATTACGCAACAATTTGCAAAACTAAAACTTGCAATCTTTAATGAAGACCGTGGCTATATATTCATGCGTCATTTAAGTAAGGCGTTATTGTTTTATCGTGAGACCGTCGGTAGCCAATTATATCCCGCATTTATTGAAGAACTTTTAGGGCTTATTGGCGAAACACAAGCTTATAAAAATCCATTTTTATTAACTGCAGCTGATAATAATTATCTTGATGAGAAAACTATCTTACAATGGTGTTTCCAACTAAAACGTGAAAAATTCATTCAGTTATTTGGTTTACAAGGAAAACCAGTAACCAAAGAAATCGACAGTTTGGTACATTATCTAAATCGTCTTGAAAAGGATAAATCACCTGCATTAGTGGCACGATTAATTAAACTGCTGCGTCCCATTGCTAATCTTAAAGAAGTCAATGGCTATTTAGAAAATATGGTCAAACAATATTGGGAGATTGATGACCAGATATTAACTGCCTTAGAAGCGAAACCGTATACCGAATGGCGTGATTTTCTTGAAGCAAAAGCAATTGAGCGGTTTGCACAACCATCAGAAGAACAAAGAAAACGCAATCGCACTCCCCAAGAGGTTGTGCAAGAAATGCGTAAAGATATAGATGGCATCAATAAGCATGTCAAACATCTGCTCGAATCGAAAGACGGTGAATTGAGTGTAATTGAAAAAACAATAGATGCGATCCACAAAAAATATGCAGATACTAAAGATGGTAAGGCGATTGAAACTTGGACACGTGAAGAGATCACTGCTTGGGCTACAGAATTTAAAAAACAAGCCGTAACAAATTTTAGTAATCCAGAAAAAGTTGTGGAATTTGCTGCAGTCATGATGCGCGCAAGTTATTTGGCTTCAAAACGAATTCCTCGACCAACTCAGTTAACAGCACTGCTAATGTTTATTGATGCCATACAAAAAGGCAAAGGTAGAGTAGCAAATATTGCAACGGGAGAAGGTAAGACATTAGTTAGCGGCATGACAGCAACGGTTAAAGCTTTGCGAGGCGAAACCTTTGGCGTGATAACAGCTAATGAAGTATTAGCTGAGCGCGATGCCAAAGAAAATGAACCTTTATATAATCTATTTGGTATCAAAGTCAGTAATAATTGTGACAACGAATGTGAGAAGAATGAGAATTTACGCAAAGAACGCTATGCTAGTTGTCAAATCATGTATGGTACCTCTAGTTCTTTCCAACGTGATTTACTGCTAACTAATTTTTTTGGTAAACCAATTCTTGGTCAACCAGGTCAAGCAACATTTGGCAGTTCATTGATCCTCGATGAAGTAGACAGCATGTTTATCGATAATGCCGAGAAAATATTGTATATCTCCCATTCTATTCAAGATCTACGTCACTTAAATGATTTATTTCTGATGATATGGGCTGCTGTTAATTCAGCAGAACGTGATAAAGAAACTGAACGCAATATTGAGGAAGTTAGTGAATTTATTAAAAAACGTTTAGAAGACGAAAGCATCGTTATACCCAATATACTCAAAGATTTTGTGCAACAACGTCTTAATATATGGATTAAAAATGCATATATGGCTAAACGCATGCAAGAAGGCCGTGAATATATTATTCCAAAAGAGGGCGAAAAACATAATAAAGTGGTTATTATGGATCTTGATACGGGTGTGGAACAATACACCACACAATGGAGCAATGGTTTACATCAATTTATACAGCTTAAACATTCACAAAAACTAAGTGAAGAAAGCTTGAAAGCAGTGTTCATGTCTAATGCTGTATTCTTTCAAGCTTACGATGGCAATATTCTAGGCATGACAGGTACATTAGGATCTGAGCTTGAAAGAGATATGATGGCTGATCTCTATAAAATTGATTTCTTTAAATTACCTCGTAATAAACCGGAACGCTATATACAAGAAGAACCGAAAATTAAGAAGAGTCGGGAAAAGTGGATTAAAGCCCACATCAAAGAAGTACAAAAGAAACAATTTGCAGTTGGCAGTAGCAGCGAAGAAGAGTTAAAGCGAGCTGAGCAGCAACTTGCGAATGCTGAAAAATTATTGCCTGAATTATATGTTCGCAAAGATCGATTAGATAATGATCTAAATACGGAGATGGCTAAAGCAGAAAAAATAAAGGTACAGTTGGAAGATATTAAAACACAATTGGCTAGAGAAGTTGTTGTCGAACCAGCAAATTCTGCAGCTACAACCGAGACAACAAATCCCGAGCAAGCACGACAAAATTTATTTAAACAGAAGAAAGAAAAAGAGGATGCACTGGTTGTTTGTCAAGAAGAGATTAAAAAATTACAAAGCCAATTGCATAATCTATTATACGGCGATGGTGGTATTAGCAATATCGCCAGTGAAAAACGCAATGATGAATTTGTGAAGGGAAATAGCGGCGCTCGTCCAATATTAATCATCTGTGCGAATGTAAGCGATGCGAACACACTTGAAGCAGCATTGCGTGGTGATGATTCTCTAACTGGATGTAGAATTAGAACAATTAAGTCTAAAAATGATCCTGTTCCAACAGAAAAACTAAATCCGAATGATATTATTATTGCCACAAACCTGGGCGGTCGCGGTACGGACTTAGATACTTTAGATATCGTAGAGAAAAATGGTAATCTACAAGTCATATTATCGTATGTTCCGCCCAATATTCGCATTGAAACTCAGGCATTCAGACGTACTGATCGCAATGGCAAAGGCGGATCGGGTAAATTTATTGTTTATCATGAATTACTGCAAAAATATCCAAACTCAAATATTACCGTTGATTATTTGCGCGAAATTCGTGACATTGAAGAAGCAAAAAGACTTGATCATATTCGTACCCACGGCATTCCCAAATTAAAACGTGAACATGCACTTTTCTTGAAATTTGTTGAATTACAAAAAGCGGTACGTTCTAAACTTGAAGAAGGGCATAAAGAACCAAAAGATTTTGATCAGCGTGCCGTAGATGTGCAAATTAAATCGCTTCAGAACAAATGGGCCTTTTTCCTCGATCAAGTCGAAGCAAAAATTGCTGATGTCATGGGCGTCAGTGATGATGAGTTGAATCAAGAATTTAAGAAGTTTTCTGATCAAGTTTGGCATCAAATGGGTGAAATACCATTTCGTTTAATTACGGAACCAGCCGAGTTGATGAAAATGGCACGCTATTGTATGGATCCCAAGATATCTAAAGATTTTTCAGAAAAAGATGGGTACCGCCTGGCTATAGAATATTTAGATGCCATTATTAGCAGGGAGCCAAAATTTGCAGCATTTGCACATTATTACAAAGCTCATTGTAACTTTGGTTTAAAAGAAAATGGTTTGGCTAGTAAAGCTGCCGCACGCCAATCATTAAAAACAGCAATTGACTTACTTGATGCCAAAATAAGCCGTTTGTCAACAGCTGCGCAAGTGATTCGCGTGATGCGTGGTCGTAAGCAAGACGGACAAGGTTTAGGGTTAGAGTCCGATGATATGACCACCAGCATTAGTAATGAGATTTCGTTGTTGCAAGTGCATATCAATGCTGCCAGAGAAGCATTGGGTACACAATTAAATCCTGATAGTTTCAAAAGTGGTACTGTTACCGGTGATGAAAATAAAACAGTTTTTAATAATGTACGTCAACACCTCAAACAAGTTATTAAAGGCTATCGATTGAGTCAAAAAGCAGTTGTTAAAGCGGTGGCAGAAAAGAATAACCGCGAAGAACTCCACCGTAAGGATAAATTAATTGAATTGCCACCGATGTCACCGCTTGCTAAAGCAAAAGTAGTTGAGCGCATTAAAGCGGGAATCAGTCCAGATTTAACTAAACGTGAACAAATAACTCCAGACAGTTTTAAAGACCTTTTTTTAACCAAAGATATATTTTTATCTAAGCTGGGCAGTGATCGTTGTAGTAAACAAATGGCTTATAGCTTACACCATGACGCATTAACAAATGCCAAAGGCAATTGGGATATTGCTGTGTTCAGTGATTGTACGCCAGAAGTTAGGCAAAATATTAAAACAGCTGTATTAGCCTTAGCAGGAACAATCAGTGAGACTAAATTGATTGAAAAAATAATGAAAACAGGGGTAGGAAAAGATAAAGCGCAAGCCATTATTAAATACTTGACAGATAAAAACATACTGAAAGCCAATGAAGTATTTTTATTGAGTCAACCTCTACGTGACGCCATAAAGAATTTTCGCGAAAATATTAAGCTGAGATCAAATCCACCCATCGATGTGGCTGCTTTAAAATTAACCGCTTTTCCTGAATTTAAAGGTAAAGAAGATAGTATCACTGCCGCACTACAAGCAGGTGCTATGCTCACACAAGAGCAATTACAACTGAATTCCCGAGCGTATAACCTTCTCTTTCAATTACTAAAAGAAAATGGTTGTATGCAGCAAACCTTTGTTGAACAACTCGGATTAAGTGATGTATTTAATAATCCTGTTTACCATCGTGACATTGAAACAGAATTATTACGACTCTATGACAGTAATCTCAGTGGTGAACCTTGTGAGATTTTATTGTGCACGGATCCAGCTGAGAAAGTTAATCAATTATGGTCTTATTTGAAATCGATGAAAGTGGTTAAAGATCCAGCGGTTAAATTTGGTATGGTTGGCAATCCAAATGATTTATTAGACGCCATTAAAAAGACGGTTGAAAGTAATATAGCTAATCTTATTCAAGGTAAAAATAAAGATGAAAATGAAAAGTATGCGAAAAGCATTTATGAAGCATTAGAAAAATCGATTGGAAAAATAAAACAATTTAAAGAACTCAAAATTGATCCCAAAACAATACAAGAATTTTTGCAAGGCGGTAAAATGCCGCCCGAGTTGTTTGAATTAACGCAACAATGTTGTGATATTGTATTATCTGTTGCAGAGGATAAAGGTTTTGATTTGGGCGTTATCGCCGTTGCGCTGATGGGAATCATACAGATTGCGGCAGGGGTTATTATTGGTGCGCTGACATTCGGTGCAGCTGCATATATCAGCGCAGTACTCATTAGCGAAGGAATTAGCGATATCGTCTTTGCTGTGCAAAGTGGTATTAACGGTAATTTTTCTTGGTCGGCGTATGGTGATCATAAATGGCAAAGTTTATTGATATCCATGGCCACAGCGGGTATTGGTGCCTGTATCGGTGGTGCCGCAACTGCAGCTACCAATGTAGCATCTGCAAGTGTCAGTGCGCTGGCACAAAAATTTGTGCTGCATTTAGCTGAAGCCGGTTTGGCATGCCTTGTTTCTATGGCAACAGACCAATTGATCAAACAAGTATTATCTGCCGTATTAACTGAATTGGAACATAATTTTGAACAATGGGTTAAATCCAGTGCAAGTTATCAAACAGCTGAAAAACGTTTACAAGATCTTATGGGGCGAATCTATGATAAATTTGGTGCAAAAGAAGGTGCGTTAATTATTAACGATATTATCAGGCAAAATCTTGCGGATCGTAATAGTTGTTTTGAAAATATCTTTGCGGCGAAATTAACCGAAACCATGCAAAAACTATCAGGCCATCTTGGCACCGCTGCAAAACAATTAGAACGTTCCGGGAATTCTACTGCTGCGGTTGTAGGTAATATTGCCAAGGTAGCCAGTCACGTAGCAACAGCAGCTGATATCATCAATAAATTTAGAGATATTGCAACCTTAACGCCGCAGGTACTTGATCAATTAGAAAAGTCATTGCAAAAATGCTACAGCAGTAAAACTGCACCATCACAAGATGAAGTTACGCAAGCTAATCGTACTAAGAGTAAAGAAACATTTTGCCAAGAAATTTTAAATAGACAAACAACGTTAATCATTAATGAAATTAAAGCATTTCTCAAACGCAGTGTGTTGCAGCCAGGTACGCAAGCCTTATTACAAGCAGCAGTGCAGCCTGCTCGAGAAGTCATGCAAAATGAATTACTCGCTGACTTGCAGAAAATCGAACATAAAATTGAAAAATCAACTAAACCAGAAGATGATGTCAGCGCACTTGCTGCCGGTGCAATTGATGATGATGCAGAGCAATCTACACTCACACCAGCTCCAGGTCAGTCTGCATCACATGCAAACCGTTCACCAGCAGGTGGGCATGCTGCTAAAACACCTGTGCCGGGTTCTGATGGTAACAATGTATTACCCTTTAGCGAGCGCACGCTTCACAAGCAAGCATTACAACCAGCGGCAACGGAAAGGAAATGGAGTTTATTCGCACCAGTAACAGAAGAACAAATTGTGCAAACAGCCGGTCAGACACTTTCTTGTGTGCAAATGGTTACGGCTGGAGCAGGATTTCTTGCGAGTGTTTCAGCTATACCCACCGGTTTTGCAGCAATACCTGCAGCACTGAGTGCTACTTATATGTTGGATCAATTTCTAACTGGATTTGATGGTTGTGTGATGAATAATCCACACGACACAATGTTTACCAC